>JBCDEN010000607.1:0-3110 GCA_039179715.1 Pseudomonadota bacterium | reverse complement strand
GCAAGGCGCGCACCTTCGCAGACCGGAATGTCTCGTTCAGCCAGTCACGCGGCGATGACATCAGGAAGCGGCTGAGGTCAAGCACGCCGTCCGTGCCGGACTTTCGCCAGTGTTTGTAGAGAATATATGCAAATGCACGTTTCTTGGCCGGGCTGCCAAGCAGACCGACAAGAGGTTCGGCCATGGCCGGAAAATCGGCAGTCAGTTCCCGCCACGTCTTCCCGTCTTCAGCGTCGATGGCGTCGATCCGCTGTGCGGTCGTCTCAAGATCATTGCTGACGCCAAGCCAGGAGCCGTCGGGAAAAACCGAAGAAAAACAATCGGATGCTGGCGTGAATTCCAGCCCGTTCCGGCCCAGCTCATCGCCATATTCCTTAAAAAAGGCAGAGCCGGCAAACAGGGACAGGTTCATGGCTGCCCAGTCATGGCTGTATCCAGGCAAGGTATATTCACCGGTCTTGACCGCACCGCCGGCAACCTGGGCACGTTCAAATACACCGATTTTCCAGCCTTGCGCGGCCAGGTGAACGGCGCAGGCGAGACTGTTGTGTCCGCTGCCGATAATGACGCCGTCCAGTGTCTCATCCATGGTGCAAGTCGTGCCTCCCTCGAAATAGATAATTGCAAATACAAATAAATCTGTCTAGTGTGGTTGAAATGAAATTCGCACGGCGTTTGCCGCGCCACCGTGAGCGAATTTCATTTCTGCAAACCACACGAGGGTCAGAATCTTGGCAGTCACCTGAACGAATCTGAAATTCGTTCTGACCAAGCCAGCGGGGACGCGAGTTTCAGATCCGGGTGACTGGCATTGAATTGCAATAATGAGCCAAGCGGCCGAGACGTAGAGAGGGAGCATCAGATGTCAGCAGAGAACGCGCTCAGCGGACTGGGAGCAAAGATTTTGTCCGGTGAGGTCGAGGTGGTCGACTGCACGGGCGTGTTGGGCCCCGACACCCCGATCATTCAGCTGCCACCCGATTTCGCCAAGAACACGCCGAAGGTCGAGATTCACAAGATCAGTGAATACGATTCCGACGGTCCGTTTTTCGCCTGGAACTGGATGGTGCTGGGTGAGCATTCCGGCACCCATTTCGATGCACCTCATCACTGGATCACCGGCAAGGACTACGAGGACGGCTTCACCGACACGCTCGACGTCCAGCGCCTGGTCGCACCGGTCAACGTCATCGATTGCTCGAAGGAGAGCGCCGAAAATGCCGACTTCCTCCTGACCGCGGATCTGATCAAGGCCTGGGAAGCCGAGCACGGCGAGATCGGTGCCGGGGAGTGGGTTCTCATGCGCACCGACTGGGACAACCGCGCCCATGACGAGGGTCTGTTCCTGAACACGGACGAGACCGGGCCGCACAGCCCCGGGCCGACCCCGGACGCGATCGAATATCTGCTCTCGAAGAAAATCGTCGGTTGGGGCACGCAGTGCATCGGAACGGACGCGGGACAGGCGGGAGGCATGGAGCCACCTTATCCGGCACACAATCTCCTGCACCGCGACAATTGCTTCGGACTGGCCTCGCTTGCCAACCTGAGCAAGTTGCCGGCCAAGGGTGCCATCCTGATTGCCGCGCCGCTGAAGATCGAGCGGGGAACAGGCAGCCCGATCCGCGCCCTGGCGCTGGTGCCGAGGAGCTGAGGCCGATCCCGTGACTGCGCCGCATGTCATAATCGGGTCGGGGATCAACGCCCTTGTCGCGGCGGCGCTGCTGTCGCGCAAGGGCGAAAAGGTGCTCGTTCTTGAACGCTCGGAGCATCTGGGCGGCTGCATGCGCACCGAGGACATAACCTTGCCCGGGTTCCATCACGACGTCCTGGCGGCCACTTTCGTGTTGTTCCTGACATCACCCGCCTATGCCGAGCTTGCCGAAGACCTCGGCCGACACGGGCTGGAATTCTGCCATACGCAAAAGCCGACGGCCGTGCTGCGTCCCGACGGCCAGGCTGCCGTACTCACCATGGACAGGGCCGCGAACATCGCCGCGTTCGACGCGCTTTGCGCCGGTGACGGCAGGCAGCACGGGTCTGATGTCGGTGCCGTCGAAGCGGATGCGGAGTTCCTGTTCGCGCTGCTGGGCAGCCCGCTCTGGTCGGGAAAAATGGCGCGGCTGATGGCGAAGCAGGCCTGGAAACGCGGTCTGAATGGACTGAAGACATGGATCGGAGACGCGCTGCAGCCTGCCAGGGCGTGGCTGGAACACGGTTATGGCAGCGAAACGGTGCAGGCGCTCTGGGCCCCCTGGGTACTTCACACCGGCCTGACACCGGAAAGCACCTATTCCGGCCAGATGGGCCGGGTGATCGCCTTTGCCCTGGAAGCCGCCGGCGCGCCGGTCGCAAAGGGCGGTGCCGGATCGGTGCCGGATGCCTTCCGCAAACTGATCGAGGAACAGGGCGGCGAGATCCGCACCGGCGTTGATGTGACGCGTATTCTTTTGCGCGGCAACAAGGCCGTGGGCATCGAAACCGCGGATGGCGGCAAGATCGACGCCCAATCCGTGATCGCGTCGGTCACGCCGACGCAGCTTCATCAGCGGCTCCTCCAAGACGAACCGCCGCCGGCCCATGCGGAGCGCTACAGGTACGGTCGCGGCAATTTTCAGCTCCACTATGCCCTTGACGCTGAACCCGAATGGATCGCGGACGGACTTGAAGATGTCGCGCTGGTCCATCTGACGGACGGGGTCGACGCCGTTTCGAAATCCTCGAACGAGGCCGAGCGCGGTCTTCTGCCCGAAACGCCGACGATTTGTATCGGCCAGCCGCACAGGCTTGATCCCTCGCGCGCGCCCGACGGCAAGGCCATCTTGTGGATCCAGATCCCCGATGCGCCGCGCGTGATCAAGGGCGACGCTTCCAAACAGCTTGAAACCGGGCCTGAGTGGACCGAAACCGTGCGCGAAGCGTTTGCCGACCGCATCGAAGCCATTCTCCAAAAGCACATCCGGAACCTCGACCAGATCAAACTGGCGAGACGCGCCTACTCTCCGGCGGACCTCAACCAGCTCAACATCAATCTCGTCGGTGGAGATCCTTATGGCGGGTCGTGCAATATCGACCAGTTTTTCGTCTGGCGCCCGTTCACCCGCTCCGTT
>JBCDEN010000714.1:0-2473 GCA_039179715.1 Pseudomonadota bacterium | reverse complement strand
TGTTTTCCGCCAAAACTTTCCATTCTTCCTTCGTGTAGCCGTCTTCCATGAAGACGTCGCAATGAGGAATGACGTTGAAGGCGATCCGCTTCGGGTACTTTTTCGGCTCAATCGTGTCGTTCACGAAGACGGCGCGGGTCTGGTTGAACGACCCGATTGAGCCGAACAAGTACCCGAAGCGGATCGCCTTCAACGTCATTCCTCATTGCGACGTCTTCATGGAAGACGGCTACACGAAGGAAGAATGGAAAGTTTTGGCGGAAACCAAGAAGATGCTCGATCCGAACATCAAGGTCACCTGCACGGCTGTTCGTGTTCCCGTCTTTATCGGTCATTCGGAAAGCGTCAACATCGAGTTCGAAAACGAGATTTCGGCCGACGAGGCGCGCAGCATTCTGCGCGAGGCTCCAGGCTGCCTCGTGATCGACAAGCATGAGGACGGCGGCTACATGACGCCTTACGAAGCTGCTGGTGAAGATGCGACCTACATTTCACGCATCCGCGAAGACGCGACCGTGGAAAACGGCCTGAACATCTGGGTCGTCTCCGACAACCTGCGCAAGGGCGCGGCACTGAACACGGTCCAGATTGCCGAAGTCCTTGTAAACCGCGGCCTGATCACCCCGAAAAAAGCCGCCGCGTGATCCCTTTCGGCGGACGCCTCAAGGCGTCCGTCCGTCTCCCGCCGACACTTCAGAAAGCGCTGCTCGCACATGCCTGCGCCATTCACCACGTCATTTGACGACTTTCGTGCCACGGCTCCGGACGCCCGGTTCACCGATTGGCTGGCGCGGCGGGCCGAACCTTTCTGGTCCGAAGCGACTGACCATGCCTTCACGCATGCCATCGGTGACGGCACCATGCCGGACAAGGCTTACGCCCGCTACCTGATCGAGGACTACACGTTCATAACGGATCTCGCCTCGACGCTCGGCTACCTTGTTGCCAAGGCCCCGGACATGCGCGCCAAGTCCCGCCTGTCGGCCTTTCTCGCCTTGCTGACATCAGAGGAAAACGATTATTTTCTGCGCTCCTTCGAAGCACTCGGCGTGCCGCAGGAGACCTATGAAGGTGCGGCGCAAGGACCGGTAACCCGTTCCTTTGCTGATTTGCTACTTACCACCTCGGGCGGCGGCACCTATCCGGAAGGGCTGACATGTCTTTTATGCGCGGAATGGTGCTATCTCACCTGGGGCAAGCGCGAAGCTCAGAAGCCGCGGCCGGCGCAATTCTACCTCGCTGAATGGATTGACCTCCATGCGGTTCCAGGGTTCGAGCAGTTCGTCAACTGGATCAGGGCTGAACTGGATCGGATCGGACCGTCCCTGAGCGGTGACCGGCAAGAGAGACTGGCTGATCTTTTCAGGCAGATGAGCGTGCTGGAACGGAATTTCTTCGAAACAGCCTGGACCGGTCAGCCTCCCGAACGTCCGGGTGCCGGCTAATAGATCGAAGCAATGTATATCTATGAAGCCGCCGCACTCGGCGCGGCCACGCTTTGGGCATTGACGGGATTGCTCTCCGCGGGCCCTGCACAGCATCTGGGCGCGATCGCGTTCAATTGCACGCGCATGGTCATGGTGACGCTCATGCTGTGCATCTGGGTCGTGGTCGCAGGGGGCTGGGGCACGATCGGAACCGACCACCTGATACCGCTGATCCTGTCCGGCTTCATCGGCATCTTCGCCGGAGATACGGCGCTCTTCCTGACCCTGAACCGGATGGGTCCGCGCCGCACGGCGATGCTCTTCTCCCTGAACGCGCCCCTGTCTGCGATCCTCGGCTGGATGATCCTTGACGAGACACTGACGGGCCTTCAGTGCATCGGGATCGTAACCATTTTCTCAGGCGTCCTGCTCGCGATCCGCTTCGGCAAACGCAAGTCCCAGTTGCACACGTGGGAAACGATCAAGGGTCCTGTCTGGGTCGGCGTCGCGCTCGGGTTCATCGCGGCCCTGTCACAATCTGTCGGCTCCCTCATTGCCCGGCCGGTCATGGAAACGGGTGCGGATCCTGTAGCCGCGTCAAGTATTCGGGTCGGTGTCGCGGCACTGGGCCTGGTGATCCTCACGCGCCTTCCCTTCAGCTGGGTCAAACCGGCTGGCCGTTTCACGGTTCCGGTTGTCGGCGTCATCGCGCTCTCCGGCATGCTCGGAATGGGCATCGGGATGACGCTGCTGCTGTTTGCGCTTTCCGGAGGCGAAGTCGGCATCATCGCAACGCTCTCCGCGACGACCCCGGCGGTCATGCTGCCGATGATGTGGTGGCGCACCGGGGAATTCCCGGCGCTTGGTGCCTGGGCCGCGCTACCGACCGGGATCGGACTGCTGTTGCTGGGCCATTTGCTCGGCGCAAACCGCCATCGCGTTCGTGTCGCCCTGGGTCACGGCCTCGGTGGGATCGAGCAGATTCAGGCCGACGCCGACCCCCGCGGCAAGCAGGACGGCGCCAGGCACGATCCATCGACTTGCCG
>JBCDEN010000102.1:0-8942 GCA_039179715.1 Pseudomonadota bacterium | reverse complement strand
GGCCAGATCATCACCTTCACTTTTCCGCATATAGGCAATGTCGGCGCGAATGACGAGGACATTGAAACGGTCAACATGGCCGCTTCGAGCGGCATCAGGGGTGTTGTGCTCGCGGCCTCGATCACGGATCCGGCGAATTACAGATCGGCCCGGCATCTGGACGCGTGGCTGAAATCGCGGAACCTGATCGGAATTTGCGGTGTCGACACCCGCGCCCTGACCGCCCTGATCCGCGAAAAAGGTGTCCCGAATGGCGTGATCGCGCATGCGCCGGACGGACGGTTCGATCTGCCCGCACTCAAGTCGGCGGCGGCGGACTGGCCCGGACTGGTCGGCATGGATCTGGCAAAGGACGCATCGACAACGCAATCCCATCCGTGGTCACAGACGACGTGGAAATGGGATGAAGGCTTCGGTGAGACGACGGACGGCGACTACAAGGTCGTCGCTATCGATTTCGGCATCAAGCGCAACATCCTCCGGCTGCTGTCGGAAGCCGGCTGCGATGTGACCGTTCTGCCCGCCACCGCGAGTGCGAGCGATGTGCTCGCGCATGAACCGGACGGCGTTTTCCTGTCAAACGGCCCGGGTGACCCGGAAGCCACGGGTGAATACTCGGTCGGCATGATCCGGGAAGTCGTTGCCAAGGGCGTGCCGACATTCGGCATCTGCCTCGGACACCAGATGCTGGCGCTGGCGCTTGGCGGCAACACCGTCAAGATGCACCAGGGTCACCACGGAGCCAATCACCCGGTTTTCGATCACACAACGGGCAAGGTGGAAATCACCTCGATGAATCACGGTTTCGCGGTGGATGCAGACAGCCTTCCCGAAAGTGTGGAACAGACCCATGTCTCGCTCTTCGACGGATCGAACTGCGGACTGGCCATCAAGGACAAGCCGGTCTTTTCCGTGCAGTATCACCCCGAAGCGTCACCGGGACCGCGCGACAGCCACTATCTGTTCAAGCGTTTTACGGATCTGATGCAGGCCTCGAGATCGGCCTGACGCCGGCTGTTCGCTGCCGGACGGAGCACACTGCCTGACCGCACAACCGGAGTATGTGAGCGGCAAGTTCCTGCCTCTCACCTGCACGGCGCCGGGTCATCGGACAGACAAGCGCAACCACCCCGGCCCGTACCCTGGACCGGGGTGCTGCATTCTTTCCTGAGAATTAGGCGATCAGCTCGTCGAAGGCGGACAGGATCTGCTCAACTTCGGCAACCTGCTCATCGAGCATCTGCTTCTGTTCAACAAGAATCTCCTGTTGTCCCTTGCAGATCTCCTGCAATTCGCGGAATTGATCCTGCTTGCTCGCGCTGCTCTCCACGAGCTTGATCACGCGCCGGATCTCGGCAAGTGTCAGCCCGATCTTCTTCGCCTGGGCAATCACGCGCATCCTGGAGACGTCGCGGGTGCCGTAAAAGCGGCGCGCACCCTTGCGCACAGGGTTCAAGAGCCCCTTTTCTTCGTAGAAGCGCAAGGTCCTGAGCGTTACGTTGAAGCGCTCAGACATTTCAGAGATCGCGAGGGAGCGATCTTCAAGTACCAGTTCGTTGTCCGGACCGGCTATGTCCGGAACAATGACCATTGTGGTAGCGACATTGTTCATAATATTTAGCCCGATCTTTTTCTTCTGTTTCGAGTTCGGCCTTTGCTTGCAGCGCCCCTGAAATACCGGTCCCACCTCCGGCACGTCAGGTCCCACTAGCGCATCAACAACGGACGCTCGATTATTGCCATTGCACACGGCATGAAGCCTCGGCCTTTTTTCGTGGCCGCGACTTACAGCTAGACTAATACACCCGTTCGACAGTTAAAATCTAGGTAAAAATCAGAATTATTTGTTATTTTTTACATAGAGTTCAGATTACAAAAAAACAAAACGCGACCAATTATAGAAAGACTAGGGCATCTATAAACATAAAGCACGGCGCTAAAGTGGGATAGTTACACCAATATTAATTATCGATAATCTGAAATGAATAAATCACGTTTTCTATGAGAGCGAATTCCTGTTCACACTTATTTACGTCGCGGCAGAATCTAGCGGGAAAACTACTTAGTTTTCTTTGCTTTGCCGCGATTTTTTGTTTTACTCACCAAATCAATTTTAGATGGTATGTAGCCGAATTGACATGATGAAGTAGCAATTCCCAAGAGCAACCATGGATATGCGCAATGCCCACACGCCTCTATAGCGCGATTACTGGATCAATTTAATACAGATTGGTATTTATAAGCGAATTTACGTTGGTGCAAATCGCCCTTTGGATAGCTTTCCTTTAAGTCGACTGCACGCCCCCTGTCGCCGGATGGCCGTAAGACGAAAAAGCAGCGCTCATGCGCCCGAACCAAACCTGCCGAGTGCTGGTATTTCACGCGATTTTCGGCCTCGGTGCTGCGAACCTGCCGCTTGGACGACAAAAAAGAGCACATTGTGCACTTCTTGATTGACAAACTGCAGTCCAGGTTATTTTTCTGGGTTCGGTCGGCGTGCAGCGAGCAAGACGCGCACGCGAAACTATTGCCTTTGGAATAATCGAAATATGGCCGAAAACAACACAATAGCCTCTCCATCGGGCATGACACCGCAACAGTTCCGCCATTGGCGACGCACACTCGGACTGAAGCAGAAAGATGCGGCGGAACGGTTGGGCCTCAAAAAGCGAATGATCCAGTATTACGAAAAGGGCAATCGGGACGGCAGACCGGTGGAAATACCGAAATCGATACGTCTGGCATGCTACGCCCTGTCGGAAGGTATCGGCGATTTTGACGGCCAGTCGACGACGCCGCTCGGCCCCGATGCACTGGAAGCCGACTGATCAGCATATTTTCGTTCCGGAAAACGCCCTGATGTGGCCGACCTGGGGTTTCCTAGTGATGCGCTTTTCCCTATAAGACGCGCTCAGCCAACATTGACACTTACCGTTACACCGCGCCAGACCGGATAGCGACAACGCTGATCGGGGTGGCCGCTGCGAGCTGCGAGCCGAGATGCCCAAACGCACAGATATATCTTCCATCCTGATCATTGGTGCCGGTCCGATTGTCATCGGACAGGCATGCGAATTCGACTATTCAGGCACCCAGGCCTGCAAGGCCCTGCGCGAAGAAGGCTACCGCATCATTCTGGTCAATTCGAACCCGGCGACCATCATGACAGACCCGGACCTCGCGGATGCGACCTATATCGAACCGATCACCCCTGAACTGGTCGCCAGGATCATCGAGAAGGAACGGCCGGACGCACTGCTGCCGACCATGGGCGGTCAGACGGCTCTCAACTGTGCACTCGATCTGGAACAGATGGGCGTTCTGGAACAATACGGCGTGGAGATGATCGGCGCCCGCGGTGATGTGATCGAAAAGGCCGAAGACCGCAAAAAATTCCGCGCCGCCATGGACGCCATCGGCCTGGAAAATCCGCGTGCCTGCATCGCGTCCTCACCTGCCATTCGGGGCGAAGACGGCAGAATCAGCGGCTATGATCGCAATGCCGGCTACCTTGTAGCCATGCGCGCGCTCGACGAAATCGGTCTTCCGGCCATTATCCGCCCGGCCTTCACGCTCGGCGGTACGGGTGGTGGTGTCGCCTATAACCGCGAGGAATATGAAACCATCGTCCGCTCCGGCATCGATGCATCGCCGGTCGGCCAGGTGCTCATCGATGAGAGCCTGCTGGGCTGGAAGGAATATGAGATGGAAGTGGTCCGCGACAAGGCGGACAACTGCATCATCATCTGCTCGATCGAAAACGTCGATCCGATGGGCGTTCATACGGGAGACAGCATTACGGTTGCCCCGGCACTGACGCTGACGGACAAGGAATACCAGATCATGCGGGACGCCTCGATTGCCGTCCTGCGTGAGATCGGTGTGGAAACAGGCGGATCCAACGTCCAGTTTGCCGTCAATCCCGACAATGGCCGGCTGGTCGTCATTGAAATGAACCCGCGCGTATCGCGGTCCTCGGCGCTCGCCTCAAAGGCAACGGGTTTCCCGATTGCCAAGATCGCGGCGAAGCTTGCCGTCGGCTACACGCTCGACGAACTGGAAAATGACATCACCGGCGGCGCGACACCGGCGTCCTTCGAACCGACGATCGATTATGTCGTCACCAAGATCCCCCGGTTCGCCTTCGAAAAATTCCCCGGTTCGGAATCATACCTGACAACGGCCATGAAATCGGTCGGCGAGGTCATGGCCATCGGACGTACCTTCAACGAAAGCCTGCAAAAGGCGCTTCGCGGCCTTGAGACGGGTCTGAACGGCTTTGACGAGACCGACATTCCCGGTCTCGACCAGGGCGACGACAGGAACGCCCTGCGCGCAGCCGTCTCAACGGCAACCCCGACACGGCTCCTGAATGTCGCACAGGCCATGCGGCTTGGCATGTCGATCGAGGAAATCTACCAGGCAAGCGGCATCAACACCTGGTTCCTGGAACAGATTGCCGACATTCTGGCAATGGAAGCCAAGGTGAGGAACATCGGACTTCCGCAGGATGCCGCCAATCTGCGCAAGCTGAAGGCAATGGGTTTCTCCGACGCCCGCCTCGCAAGCCTTGCCGGCCTCGATGCGACCGATCTCGTGAAGCTGCGCGACGGGCTGGGCGTGCATCCGGTTTACAAGCGGATCGATACCTGCGCGGCCGAATTCGCATCCCCGACCGCCTACATGTATTCCACCTACGAGGCGCCTTTCATGGGCGCGCCTGCCTGCGAAGCCGCGCCTTCCGACCGGAAAAAGGTTGTCATTCTGGGCGGCGGCCCGAACAGGATCGGCCAGGGCATCGAGTTCGACTATTGCTGCTGTCACGCGGCCTTTGCCCTCGACGACGCGGGCTACGAGACCATCATGGTCAACTGCAACCCTGAAACCGTCTCGACGGACTACGACACCTCGGACCGGCTTTACTTCGAACCGCTCACGCCCGAGGACGTCCTGGAGATCATCCGCAAGGAACAGGAAAACGGCACGCTGCATGGCGTGATCGTCCAGTTTGGCGGACAGACGCCGCTCAAGCTTGCTCAGGCCCTTGTAAAGGCGGATGTGCCAATCCTCGGAACGGCACCGGACATGATCGACCTCGCGGAGGATCGCGACCGGTTCCAGAAGCTTCTGATCAAGCTCGGGCTGAAGCAGCCGGAAAACGGCATAGCCTACTCGGTCGAGCAGGGCCGGCTGATTGCCGGCCAGCTCGGTCTTCCGCTGGTGGTCCGCCCGTCCTATGTCCTGGGCGGCAGGGCAATGCAGATCATCCGAGACGAAGAAGCGCTCAATTCCTACCTGCTCGGCACGCTGCCGGAGCTGGTGCCAGCCGAGGTGCGCGCCAAGTATCCAAATGACAAGACCGGCCAGATCAACACGGTTCTTGGAACCAATCCGCTGCTTTTCGACCGCTATCTGGAAGGCGCGATCGAGGTGGACGTGGATGCGCTTTGCGATGGCAGGGATGTCTTCGTCTGCGGCATCATGGAACATATCGAGGAAGCCGGCATTCATTCCGGTGACAGCGCCTGTTCCCTGCCGCCCTTCTCGCTTTCAGACGAACTGATCGGCGAACTCAAACGGCAGACAAAGGCGCTGGCGCTGGCGCTCGAAGTCGGCGGTCTCATGAATGTCCAGTACGCGATCAAGGACGGCGAGATCTACGTTCTTGAAGTCAATCCGCGCGCCTCCCGGACCGTACCGTTCGTTGCCAAGACCATCGGCGCGCCGATTGCCAAGATCGCGAGCCGGGTCATGGCCGGTGAAAGCCTGGCCTCTTTCGGGCTCGCCGAGAAGAAACTGGACCACATCGCGGTCAAGGAAGCTGTCTTCCCGTTTGCGCGTTTCCCCGGCGTCGACACGATCCTGGGGCCGGAAATGCGGTCGACCGGAGAAGTCATGGGGCTCGACACCGCATTCGGAACCGCTTTTGCCAAGTCGCAGATCGGAAGCGGCACCGGTGTCCCGGACCGGGGGACCGTGTTTGTCTCCATGCGCGACGTCGACAAGGAGGGTGTCGTGGATGCCGTGAAGAGCCTCGCGGAAGCCGGATTTGCCATCATCGCGACAGGCGGCACCCAGAAGTATCTCGAGGACCAGGGCATTTCCGTTAAGAAAATCAACAAGGTTCTTGAAGGCCGGCCGCATATCGTCGATGCTGTGAAGAATGGTGAAGTCCAGCTTGTCTTCAATACGACGGAAGGCGCGCAGGCGATCGCCGACAGCCGGTCGATGAGACGGGCAGCGCTCCTGAACAAGGTTCCGTACTACACGACCCTTGCCGGGTCGGTTGCAGCAGCCAAAGGTATTGCCGCCCGCAAGGCGGGGAGCCTTGAAGTAAGACCTTTACAATCCTACTTCGGCTAGGGCTATTATACTCGTTGACCGGCCGGGAAAGCGCGCCTTTCCCGGCTTGGTTTGTTTTTGCAAATACGCGGTCCTTGAAATGGGCAAGATAAGCCGATGGGACCCAATAAGCTGAAGGTCTGAGACCAATGGAAAAAGTTCCGATGACCTCTGCCGGTTACAAAATGCTTCAGGACGAACTGAAGGAACGTACCACGGTTGAGCGTCCGCGCATCGTCGATGCCATTGCGGAAGCACGTGCACACGGTGATCTGTCGGAAAACGCCGAGTATCATGCGGCCAAGGAAGCCCAGAGCCTGAACGAGGGCCGCATCGCAGAACTGGAGGACAAGCTGTCGCGCGCCGAAATCATCGACGTGACCAAATTGTCCGGTGAGATCGTCAAGTTTGGCGCGACCGTATCCCTGATCGACGAGGATACGGAAGAGGAAAAGAAATACATGATCGTCGGCGACGTTGAATCCGACGTGAAGCAGAACAAGGTCTCGATCTCGTCTCCGATCGCCCGTGCCCTGATCGGCAAGTCAATTGGCGACAGCGTAGAAGTGGCCGCTCCCGGCGGCGCTCGCTCCTACGAGATCGTTGACGTCAAATTCATCTGAATCTCTGACATTCCAATTGGATATGATCTGACGCATGGTCAGAGCGCGACCCTTTTCCCTTTGACGCATCCCGGTCAGCCGTTAAGGTAAGAGCCGGAATGTGTCGGAGGTCAGGTGATGGTCTTTCATGCAATCGGGATGTGGCTCATGGTGGCTGCCATCCCGCTCTGGATCTATCGCTGGTATGTTTTTTCCAAGCTGGATGCGCGCGAGCGCAGGATTTTCAAGCGCATCGTGAAGCGACGGCACGAGAACGCCTATGCGTTTGCCCTGCAGATGTTCGGCTTCCTTCTTGCACTTGCGGCCGCCGTCATCCTGCTTGTCATTGGGCTGCGCTATATCAAGCAGGGCTCGCTTGAATTCGGTGCCTATCGCGACGTGATGCGCAACAGGCTCTATTCGGGGGTGGATCCAATTGATCAGGCACTCGATGCCTACCACTATGATCAGATGCTTCCGATTGCGATCATCACGACCTGCGCGCTTTTGAGCGTCGCCTTCACTCTGGTCGCGACCGCCCTCAGGGATGTGTCGCTGATGTCGCGTCTCAACCGCAAGCTGGACGGCATGAAAGAGCGCCAGCAAGCCCTGAACTAGCAGTTATTGCAATCAGGTTTCGATCGGGACGACAGGCTCGTCCTTGGTGCGGCGGATCGTCAAAGCCGTTCTGACACTGTCCACATTGGGGGCCGCAGTAAGGTCGCGGATGACGAAGTTCTGGAAGGTCTGCAGATCGGGCGACACGCATTTCAAGAGGAAGTCGACCTCGCCGGACAACATGTAGCTCTCCCGGACCAGCGGCCAGTTCTGCACCGTGTCCTCGAATGCAATCAGGTCGGCCTCTGTCTGGCTGTGCAGACCGACCATTGCAAAGGCAGTCACATCGTAGCCGAGCTGTTTTTCATCCAGCAGCGTCCGGTACCCCTGGATGAGACCGGCCTCCTCCAGCGCTCTGACCCGGCGCAGACAGGGCGGTGCGGAAATACCGACGCGGCGCGCCAGTTCCACATTGGTCATCCGGCCATCGTCTTGCAGTTCTTTTAGGATGTGCCAATCGATGGCATCAAGCCGCGCTTTCAAACCTGTCTCCTTTGAGTCTCGCCTGTCGGACTCGCCTGCAAATAGGTGTTGCTGACCCTTCCGGACACCTTGCCGGGGATCAGGTCTCCACGCTAACTTGTCGACCAGTGACGAGTTATGATTATTTGCGCGTTTGTGCAAGACTATAACAAATTTGCGCACGATTCTGAAAGATTACGATAGCGGATGTTCTCCTTAGATGCACGTTGAGCCGGAGACCTCTCCCACATCCATCTGGGTGCTGACCGATGGCAAGGCCGGTGACGTTGCCCAGTGTATCGGTGTCGCCGAGGCGCTCGGAGCACCCGTTTCGGAGCGAACAATAGCGCCCCGTCCGCCCTTTTCCTGGTGGCTTCCTTTCGGGCCGACCGATCCGCGTGAATGGGAGACGCGGCCGGGAAGCCCGATCGCCCCGCCCTACCCTGATATTGCCATTGCCTCCGGCCGCCGGGCCGCCGCCTATCTGCGGCGCATCAAAAGGCGTTCGGGCGGGCGGACCTTCACCGTGTTTTTGAAGGATCCCCGGACCGGGCCGGATTCGGCCGATCTCATCTGGGTGCCCGAGCATGACCGGCTGCGGGGACGCAATGTCCTTGTAACACCCACCTCGCCCCACCGCTTTTCTCCCCAAAAGCTTGCCGGACTGCGCGCCGACAAGACCCCGGACATCGACAGGCTGGCCCACCCGCGCGTAGCCGTTCTGATCGGGGGCGACAGCCGCCATCATACGTTTACCGAGAGCGACCAGAACCGCCTCCTTAACGGATTGCGGACCATGGCGTCGGACGACGGGGCCAGCTTCATGATCACCGCCTCGCGCCGCACACCGCCGGCGCTGGCTTATGGCCTGTCCAGCCTGGCAAAGTCCGGGGGGCATCTTTTCTGGACCGGCGAAGC
>JBCDEN010000725.1:0-2370 GCA_039179715.1 Pseudomonadota bacterium | reverse complement strand
GAGTGTATCAGGCCCGGGCGCGGTTGCCTGAACCATGAACCATTTGTCCATGGCCAGCGAATTGTTCGCGTGACGCTCACGGTAGGCGGTCAGCGCCTCATCCTTGTTCGGCATGTCGTCGTGGACGAGCAGGGTCAGGCAGGCGATGCGGTCTGTCATGTTGTCCGCGCCGAGGAAGCGTTCCCAGACGATATCGCAAGCACCGTCGGCATCCGAGACCGCGCAATAATGAAGCGCCCGATTGGACAGGGCGCGCTTTCCGGCCGTGTGTGCGTCGGGCGAGTAAGCTCCGTCCGGCATGAACTCCGTCAGCGCCTGGTGGAGCGCCGGGTAATGCTGGAGGGCAATTTCCATCCGCAGCTTGCGGCGTGCCGTATGAATGGTATCCGGGTCGACATCCTTGCCGATCTCCTGCGCAATATCGGCCTCGCTGGGCAAGGTGAGCGCAAGCGCCTTCAGGGCAGGGTCAAGCTCGGTGTCCTGCAGCACCGTCCCGAAGACATCGACGACGCTTTGCGACGGGTGAAGTGTTTCGTTGGACCGGGCCCGTTGCGTCAGTCGGAGGAGTTCCTGCATCGCCAGGGTCTGCACGGCCTGCCAGCGATTGAAAGGGTCGCCGTCATGCGCCGCCAGATGCTGCAGATCGTCTTCGCTTTGAGTCTGGTCGAGCCTTACAGGCGCAGAAAAGCCGCGCAGCAGCGACAGCACAGGCTTTGAGGTGATGCCTGAAAATATGACTTTCTGCCGGATTTTTTCCAGCAGCATGACGTCGCCGGCAATCTCAATGCCGTCCGTTTCGGCAACCTTCATATCCGCTCCATCGGCATCTACCAGACCGAAGCGGAGCGGAATGAGCGCAGGCTTGCTTTTTTTCTGGCCGGGAACCGGCGGAATCTCTTGCGCAAGGTCGATCGTGAAAGACTGTCGCTCGGGATCGTGCCTGGTTTTTACGGATACGACCGGCGTTCCTGCCTGCTCGTACCAGAGCGCGAACTGGGCAAGGTCGGTCTCGGCCGCATCCTCGAAACAGGCCAGAAACGCCTCGATGGTGGTTGCGTCGCCGTCATGTCTTTCAAAATAGAGATCCAGTCCCTTCCTGAAATCCTCCGCACCGAGAACCGTTTTGAGCATCCGGACGACTTCCGCACCCTTTTCGTAGACGGTTGCGGTGTAGAAGTTGTTGATTTCGTGATAGGCGCGCGGTCTGACAGGGTGTGCCAGCGGTCCCGCATCCTCCGGAAACTGATGTGATTTCAAAAGCCTGACATCAGCGATCCGTTTGACCGGGCGCGACCGCATGTCCGAGGTGAATTCCTGGTCCCGGAAAACCGTCAGCCCTTCCTTGAGGCAGAGCTGAAACCAGTCGCGGCAGGTGATCCTGTTGCCGGTCCAGTTGTGAAAATACTCGTGGGCGATCACCGCTTCGATATTGGCATAATCCTGGTCCGTCGCCGTTTCCGGATCAGCCAGAACATACTTGTCGTTGAAGATGTTGAGGCCCTTGTTTTCCATCGCGCCCATGTTGAAGTCGGAAACGGCGACAATGTTGAACACCTCAAGATCGTATTCCAGGCCGAAGGTTTCCTCGTCCCATTTCATCGAGCGCTTGAGCGAGTCCATAGCCCAGCCGCACATTGCTTCATTTCCATGCTCGACGAAGATGTTCAGCCCGACGCTGTCGCCCGACATGGTTTCAAAGCTGTCCCGTACGCAGGCCAGATCGCCCGCGACAAGCGCAAACAGATAGGCCGGTTTCGGATGCGGATCGTGCCACACGCTGAAATGACGGCCGGAAGTTTCAAGATCGCCCGCGCCAACCGGGTTGCCGTTTGCAAGCAGGACGGGACAGTCCTTCCTGGAAGCCTCGATACGGGTCGTATAGACCGCAAGCACATCTGGGCGGTCCAGGAAGTAGGTAATCCGCCGGAAGCCTTCGGCCTCGCACTGGGTGCAATAGGTGCCGGACGATCTATAGAGGCCCATCAGTTGGGTATTCGCATCCGGATTGACGGCTGTCGTGACCGAGAGTTCGAACGGCTCCGCCGGCGGGCTGAAAATTTCAAGCCTGGCCGGCGTGACCGAATAGGCATCTTCGGGCAGCGTTTCGCCGTTGAGGGCAAGGCCGCGCAATGTCAAGTCGTCTCCATCCAGGATCAGCGGTTTCCCGGCTTTCGTTTTGCCGTCACGCTTGACCGAAACAACCGAGACAATTTCTGTTTCGCTCGGGTGGAGCCGGATGGTCAGGTGAACCTTGTCGATGCGATAGGCAGGCGGTTGATAGTCTTCCAGCCGTATTGCCGGCGCCGTTTCTGAACGCATTCAGGTCTCCAGATCTTGTTTTTCTTGTGTTTGCGCGCGGATCGGGAGGTG
>JBCDEN010000694.1:0-2592 GCA_039179715.1 Pseudomonadota bacterium | reverse complement strand
GAGGTCATGCCCTGGTGAACGAAACGGGCATCCGGGCCGACGATTTCCGCCAGATGCGTCAGAAAGGCGATGACATCGTGCTTGGTCTCGCGCTCGATCTCGTCGATACGGTCGATATCGAATGTGGCGTTGCCGCCCTTTTCCCAGATTGTCGCGGCGGCTTCCTTCGGGATGACGCCAAGTTCGGCCAACGCATCGCACGCATGGGCTTCAATCTCGAACCAGATGCGGAATTTCGATTCCGGAGACCAGATGGACACCATGTCGGGACGGGAATAGCGCGGGATCATCGCGGACAGAACCTCTTCATGCAGGGGGAACCTGGCTGCGGCATAGCAGAGGGCGGCGCGGCCTTCAATGCGCCGATGCGGATTTTGCTTGCGAGCCGCATCTTGCCGGTGAATTTTACGCGCGATGCAAGGAGAATCGTCTTTGCGTGAAAGACACCGGAGATACCCATGCCGATCTGGCGTCCTGCAAGCACGATCACGGTCAAGGCGCTCGCGCTGATCTGGCAGGACGATGCGCTGCTTTTGTCCGATGTCTTCAATGATAGCGGCCGGGCAACCGGAATGCGGCCGCTGGGCGGGACCGTTGAATTCGGCGAGCCCTGGCGCGATGCCTTGCAACGGGAATTCCTGGAAGAGCTCGGCGCGCACATCACGCTGCTCGATTCCCACTTCGTGATTGAGAACCTTTATGAACACCACGGGGTCCCCGGACACGAAATCGTTTTCGTGTGCCACGCTCATTTCACGGACAACCGGTTTTACCGGCACGGCAGCCTCGTTTTTGAAGAGAGTGACGAAACCGACGGGATAGCCAAGTGGGCCTCGCTCGCGGAAATGGACGCAAAGGGGCTTGAGCTTTACCCGACCGGGCTCCGGGAGCTAATTTCGGGCACCGAAATGGCCGGCCGGCGCAAGCCGCGTCTCAGCTAAGTGCGGTGATCAGTTGCGTTCGATGGTGCGCATCGCGACGGGCAGGGCAAGCAGCGCCGTTGCGCCGATGACCGCAAAGAGGACCGCATAGCTCTGTGTTTCCGCATGAAGTGCACTCATCGCCGCGAGCCCCAGACTTCCACCCAGCATTTGCAGGGTCAGATTGATGCCGCTCGCCTGTCCATGCTTTTCCTGGGGAACGGAATTCATCTGCACGCGGCGAACCGGAATGGCGATGCTCGGCATCGATGCGCCCCAGATGAGAAGCGGGATGAATGTCAGGAGATAGTTCTCCCGGGTGGATGCGATCGCAAGCAGAAGGATTGCCGCAGCGTGGACCGCGGCACCGAGCAAGAAAACGCGGCGTGATCCCAGCTTGTCCGTCAGTTTTCCGATCAGGACAGACGTTCCGAGCGTTGGCAGAATAGCCAGGGAGACGGCAGCTCCGGAGAGGATCGGCGAAATTCCGACCGTGGATTGCAGGAACTGGGCGACAAACACGAAAAGCGTGATTTTCTCGAACTGAAAAATCGCGAAAATGATGACGCCGCCTCGGAATTCGGGGACCTTCAGCAGGCTCAGATCAAGGATCGGCGCCGGGTGCGTCAACTCCCAGTACCGGAAAACGGTCACCAATGCGCATCCGAACAGGAAGAGGCTGACGGTCAGGGGGGAAAACCAGCCCCAGTCGGGGCCTTGCATGACACTGGTGACAAGAGCCAGCAGCGCCAGGATCAAGAAGACGGGGCCGTATCGATCTATCCCGGCGGAGGACATGGTCTGTTTGGCTTTCTTCGCTTCATAGTCCGGCGACCAGACCAGCCAAAGCAGCAGCACAATTGCAAAGACAAAGGGAATGCCGATCCAGAAGATCATCCGCCAGGAGACCGTTTCGGTCAGAAAGCCACCGATCAATGGACCGGACGCCATGAAGATGGCACCGACGGTGGTTTGATACCCGAAGGCGACACCGCGTTCTTCCGGCTTGAACGCCGTGGTGAGGATTGCAATCGATGTGGGAAAAATGATCGCGGCGGCAACGCCCTGCAGCGCCCGGGCGGCGATGAGCATGGCACCGCCAGTTGCTATTGCGGCAAATAGAGACGCGACCGCAAACAGGACCGCGCCTGCGGTAAAGTAACTGCGCCGGCTGAAGTGATCACCCATCCGTCCCGCCAGGGCCACCGCGCAGGTGAAACTCAAAAGATAGGCATTGACCACCCAATGGGTGGCCGAGACCGACAAGCCAAGCTCCCTGGCCATGGACGGCAGGGAAACCGTGACAATGGTTTCATCGAGCACAATCAGGCCAAGCACGCCGCTCATCGCCGCGAGCAACCACCACTTTCTGTTCTGTGCAAGTGCCGTGTTCAAATTCTAGAACCTGAAGTCCGGTTTTTCCGCCGGAGCATCTTCCGGCAGGTCATATTCTTCGATTTCGTCAAGGAACTCCTCAGCCAGGTAGCGCTTGAATTTGGTCTTGTCGAGGCTGAGGCGGACGGCGAAAAGGTAGACGACAGTGGCCAGCAGCCCAACGGCGAGCATGTCCGGACCCAGCGGGATCACCTCCACCCCGCTGCCAAACGAGCCGAGATAGGAAAGCAGAAGCAGGCCGGCGAGGTAGGGCACCAGCCAAGACGCCTCGCGCCAG
>JBCDEN010000364.1:0-4932 GCA_039179715.1 Pseudomonadota bacterium | reverse complement strand
GGAGTCGGTCGCGCTGGCGAATTCATAGTCGAAACCGAACTTGTCCAGAAACCGGCGCAGCATGGCGTTGTTATGCGCCACAAAGCTGTCATAGTCACCGCCGAACGGGTTGGGCACCGCGCTGAGCGGCATCTGAAGATAGGGCTCCAGGGCTGCGCGATCGGGAACGTTTTCCGGGATCTTGCGCATTCCGTCCATGTCGTCGGAAAACGACAGCAAACGTGTCGGGATCCTGTCTTCGGTGAGCAGGCGGAAGGCGGTGCGCACCATCGTGGTCCGCAGGACTTCCCCGAACGTGCCGATATGCGGCAGTCCGGACGGGCCGTAGCCGGTTTCGAACAGAACCGGTTTTTCCGGATCCCGCTTGCCGATGCGTTTGACCAGTTTGCGTGCTTCCTCGAACGGCCAGGCTTTCGATTTTGTGGCCGCCTCGACAAAGTCTTGCGAAAGGTCAAGCGTGGGCAGGGATTGGTCGGTCATGTTCGGGTTTCATTCTGTTGAATTTGATGGATAAGATGCACTCTATGGCAGCCAAGCTTCGAGCCAGCCTCGTGTTGCGGCGCGACACTAGAAAAGCGCAGGCCAAAGGTCAATCAAATGTCGCATTTCACCGACTTGAAGCTTTCCCGCCAACCCTTTATACCACCCGTCGCAAATCAGAACCTTTCTGCCTGCGAATTTGCCCCTAAACCGGCGCACTGGAGAATGAATAGTGTCTAACAATGAACCGATCAGCGTTCAGGAAGCCCTCATCTACGTGATGGTGATCGTGTCCGCGTCAGACAATGCGATGACCGACAAGGAGCTGGCCACGATCGGTGACATGATCAAGATGTTGCCGGTGTTCAGCGATTATGACGGCAACCGGATCATTCCGGCCGCGCAGCGCTGCGGCGACATTCTCCAGGAAGAAAACGGTTTGTCGCTTGTGCTGGAGCTCGTTGGCGATGTGCTGCCGCCGAAACTGTATGACACGGCCTACGCGCTGGCGGTTGAAGTCGCCGCCGCCGATCTTCACGTGGAACAGGAAGAACTGCGCATCCTGCAGATGCTGCGGGACCGCTTCCGTCTGGACAAGCTGACGATCGCTGCGATCGAGCGCGGTGCGATTGCCCGCCACCGGACCGTCTGATCCCTTGATACCTTCTTTCGATTTGCGTGATCTGCGGCGCTGAAACAAAAGCGCCGGCGATCGTCCTCGCTCAGTTCAGACTGCGGATTGCGTCCGGCAGGTCGAGGGAAAACGGAGGGATGGCGACATGGAACCTCGATCCGTCCGGCCGTTCCATCGCATAGGAACCGGCCATGATGCCACTATCGGTCGAGAGCGGACAATGTGAGGAATACTCGTAGGTTTCCCCGGGCTCGATCACCGGCTGCTCGCCGACAACGCCCTCGCCGCTCACTTCTTCCTGGCGCCCCAGCGCATCCGTGATCTGCCAGTAGCGTGTTTTCAGCTGCACGGGCTCGGGACCACCATTGTGGATCTCGATCATATAGGCCCAGATGAACTCGCTTTCATCCGGCTTCGATTCATCGTCCAGATAAAACGGTTCCACAGAGACCTCTATCCCCTGCGTAATGGCACTGTAACTACCTGACACGGTTGTTCCTTCACTTCCGGGCATCCGCCCACGACTTCAGGAAGGGCTTATAGGGCGAATGACATAAGCGTGAAAGAGTCTTACTTGTGATTTCCTGAAGGATTTTGCATTTACAGCGCTGTTTCCTCCAAGTCAGGTGGCTTTTCAAGTGTTTGACGCCCGCATCCGTCCTGTGATCGACCCGGTTCTGAACCGCCTGGGGGTGCTTCTGGCTGCCACCGGCATCGGCGCGAACGGCGTGACGCTGATCGGATTCGCGCTTGGCATCGGCGCGGCCATCGCAATTGCAACAGGCCACTTTCTGCTTGGCTTCGTCCTGATCGCGCTCAACCGGATCGCCGACGGCCTGGACGGCGCAGTTGCGCGGGTGACCCGGAAGACCGATCTTGGCGGCTATCTCGACATCTCGCTCGACTTCTTCTTTTATGGCGCGATCCCGCTGGCCTTCGCCATCCAGGACCCGGCCGGCAACGCGCTTGCGGCTGCTGCCCTGCTTTGCAGTTTCTACGCCAACGGGTCGGCTTTTCTCGCCTTTGCGATCATGGCGGAACGGCGTGGGCTCACCACCGACCACCAGGGCTCGAAATCGCTCTACTACATCGGAGGACTGGCCGAGGGCACGGAGACGATCGTGCTGTTTTTGCTGATGGCGCTCCTTCCGGGCTGGTTTGCGGCGCTGGCATGGGGGTTCGCCGCCGTCTGTTTCGTTTCGGCCGGTGCGCGCGTTCTAATCGGGGTGAAGTCTCTCGACCAAAAGGACGACGACAGCTAAACGGCGCTCGCGCGGTGCATTTGAAGTTCGCATCAGTGTTTCTGCAGTCTCCGAAGCGAACTTCAGATTCGGGTGACGAGGTTTGCCCGTTACGCGTTCAGGTGCGAATAGTTGCAATCCGTCAACGATGATTTTCAATAAAAAACAGACTGCCGTTGCGTTTCAACGACAGTCCGCCTTCGAAGCAACAGCGTATCCCGGGAGCAAGAAGGATATGCGCCAGCTTCCATGAAGCCGCGTTTCGCTCAAGCGGCAGCGCGATCTCGTTTGCCGTGTCTTTTGCGCGATTTGGAGCCGTATCTCATGCAAAGCGTTGCAGCAGCCAGTGCTGCGATGCCGACATCCCGGTATTGCTGGTGCAGCGCGGGCAGCGCGTTTTCCTGTTCCGCGCTCCGGCGCACGTTGCGCGCAATGATGTCTTCGAGCGTCGGAGTGGCCGCCGTCTGGTCGTCCGTAAAACGAATGGTCATGTCTTTACCCCTTTTCTGGTTGCACTGGGGTAGACGTCACAAGGAACGTGCCAAATTTGAATTCGCTTTTTTCTCTATTATTTTCAATACTTTAAGTTTATTTTCATTTCTGATCGAGTTTAGTCGGCATTCGAAATTGGGAATCTGTTTCAATTTTGGGCAAAACCTGGTCGCGGCCACAACCATTCGCACCTTGTGTCTCAGCAACCCCAGGTCTGATGCCAGCGCCCCGGCGAAGAGGTCTCAGCCCGTATTCTACAAGACCGGTCTGCCGATCTACGAAAAGGCTTTACTCCGACAGCTCAATTCTGACTAATCATTTCCATTCAAGACCACCAAAAGGCAACGTCATGGCTCTGATCAACTATGTGACCCGTGTCCAGTTCGGATTTGGCGAACTCGCCACCTTGAAAGCGGAACTGGACCTGGCCGGGATCTCGCGTCCGATGATCGTGACCGACAAGGGCGTCCGCCAGCTCGGGTTTCTCGACAGGGTCGGATCGGTTCTCGGCGAAGCTCCGGCGGGTATCTATGACGATACGCCCGGCAATCCAAACGAGGCCGCGGTCCGGGCGGCAACCGAGCTTTTCAAGGATATCGGGGCCGATGGGATTATCGCGATCGGCGGTGGATCGGCGCTGGATCTCGCCAAGGCCGTCGCCATCCTCGCCGCCCATGGCGGTTCGCTCAAAACCTATGCCGTCATTGAGGGCGGGCTTGAGAAAATCACCGCCAGAACCTGGCCCACCATCGCAATCCCGACGACGTCGGGCACCGGCAGCGAGGTCGGGCGCGGGGCGATCGTCATTCTGGATGACGGCCGCAAGGTCGGGCTGCTGTCCCCCCACCTCATCCCGCGAGCGGCCATTGTCGATCCGGACCTGACCATGACGCTGCCGCCGATGCTGACGGCCGCCACCGGCATGGACGCGATCTCGCATTGCATCGAAACCTACCTTGCGCCGTCCATCAATCCGCCGGCTGACGGCATTGCGCTCGAGGGGCTGCGGCGCGCTTGGGCCAACATCCGAAAGGCAACGGAAAGCCCGGATGACAGGGATGCACGCGCAAACATGGCGATCGCCGCGACCATGGGTGCGATGGCGTTTCAGAAAGGGCTCGGTTGCGTTCACAGTCTGAGCCACGCGCTCGGCGGGCTGAACCCGAAGCTGCATCACGGTACGCTCAATGCGGTGTTCATGCCGGCAGTTCTGGATTTCAACAGGAACGCCCCGGCCTGGGACGGCGAAGACAAGTATGCCCGCATGGCAGACGTCATGGATCTGGCAGCCGGAACAGAGGTCAGAACCGCAATCAGGGACATGACAGCCGCGATTGGCCTGCCCGCAAGCCTGTCGGAACTGGATGTTCCGAAACATCTTTTCGACGAGATCATTGCCGGTGCGCTGGCCGACCACAGCCACAAGACCAACCCGGTCGAGGCAAGCGCAGAGGACTATCGCCGGTTGCTGGAAGCGTCTTTCTGAACCCGCTCCGGATGCCCCTGCCGCGAACGGCTCACCGATCGTCCTCCAGCTTTCCGGTCGCAACGACGGATTCAAAATACTCCACCTTGAGATCGAAGGATTTCAGCAGCTTTTGCGTACTCGGCTTGACGACGGCATCGTCGAACGCACCTTTTTCAAAATGCCCAGCCGCGCCAAGGTCCGACCAGAGGCTAATGACCACCAGCTCCTGGTCCCGGCCCTTGACCTTCACGGCCAGGGACGCGCCCAGATGGCCGGGAAGTTCGGCCATCTCCGCAAATGTCGTTGTTTCCAGGTGCTCCGCATATTGCCGCAGAACGTCTTGCGAACCGGCAACCGCGCGCCACCAACGAATGATCATGTGCCCCTCACATTCATGCTTGCGGTTTCAGTCGGCATCGCGGACAGGAAACCGCCTACGCTTCAAACCGCGGAAAGCGCCTTTTCGACGTCTTCCAGAAGGTCCAGCGGGTCTTCCAGGCCGACCGAGAGGCGCAGAATGCCATCGGTGATGCCGAGTTCGGCACGTGCCACCTCTCCGATGGACTGGTGTGTCGTCGTCGCCGGATGCGTGATCAGGCTCTTGGCGTCACCCAGAT
>JBCDEN010000693.1:0-2596 GCA_039179715.1 Pseudomonadota bacterium | reverse complement strand
GGGCGCTTGCCTGCCAGGAATTGCCCGGCCTTGCATCAAAACTCCGCTCAATCGGACGCACCGGGTCCGTACCCGGGCTTCCGCTTGTGACGTCGCTCCGGTTTCCGGAAGCGGAGGCTGAAACGATCGCACAGATCGTGCAATCCGTTTTCGCAGATGCCGCGCTCGCCGAGGAAAGGTCACGTCTTCTGATCCGCGGATTTTCAGTCATATCGGATGCGGACTATGCGCCGATCCTGCAGATGGAACGGGACGCGGCCCAACTTGGATATCCTCAGCTGGCCTGATCGCCGGTCTTCTCGGTAAATTACTCGGTGAACAGACGTTCGTTCTTCGAGAAATACTCGATCGCGAAGTCGACGAATGCGCGCACCCTTGCCACCTTGCGGAGATCCCGGTGATAGAGCAGCCAGACCGGATAGCCCGGCTGCAACGGCACATCCGGTACGCGCACAAGGCGTGGATCAGCGTCGCCCGTGAAAGCCGGTATCTTGATCAGACCCAGGTGTCTCGCCGCGGCCTCGATCTGCATGGAGACTTCGGGAAGAACATGACGGACCGTCGCATCCGGAAACGGGCTGTCGGCGATCCAGTCCTGCAACTCGCTCCAGGCAATCCAGTGTGCTCCCTTGCCCTTGGCGGCAAGCTGCCGTGCGTGTGTCTTGAGATAGTCCGGCGCGGCGTAGACAGCCTGCACGAAGGTCAGAAGTTTTCGACCCAGCACATCCTCATCGACATTTCGTGCGACCCGCAGCGATATGTCCGTCTCCAGCCTTTGCAGGTCGGAGACGCGGTTGGTCGAGATCGTGCGCACCGAAATTTCCGGAAAGCGTTCTGAAAATCCGCACAGCATATCCGCGAGCAACCCGTGAGACAGGGCAGGGGGAAGGCTGAGGCGGACGGTTCCGGCCGGCTCCAGGTCAAGCCCGGACAGCTTCCGGGTGATCGCGTTGGCCTGGGTTTCCATCTCCTCGGCCGGTTCGATCAGCGCCTCGCCCGACTGCGTCAGTTGAAGGCCGCTTGTCGTCCGGTCGAACACGCGTGTTCCCAGGCTGGCTTCCAGCGCTGAAATGGCCCTGTGAACCGTGCCGTGATTGACACCGAGTTTCTCGGCTGCCTGCCGGAAGCTGCCGGTGCGCACCGCCACGAGAAATGTACGCACGTGGTCCCAATCAAGCTCGCGTTTCATTGCGTGATCCCATTTTTCGAGCGGATTGTTTTTGATCCGCTCTGGTGAACTTGGGTGTATTCAAATCAAAAATCAATCCACCCACATTCATGCCAGACGCGCAACCAGCGCGCTTTGCGGAAACTGACGAAGGTGGATCGAGAATGACTGATGGACTTAAAAAAGGCCTGGGACGGCGCGCTCTGTTGAAAGGCGCAGCAACCGGCGGGCCGGTGCTCGCGCTGATGCCTGCACGTCCGGCCGTTGCACAACAGCCGGAAAAAACACTGGGGTCAGATCCTGCGGCGCCTTACGGCGTGCCGATCAGCGCCGAGTTTCCTTTCACGAAGAAAGAGATGGCGGTTCTGGATTCAAGCATTGCCTATGTCGACGAGGGCGAGGGGCGCCCGGTGGTGTTTCTCCACGGCAATCCGACCTCGTCGTATCTGTGGCGCAACATCATTCCGCATGTCCCGGAGGGCTATCGTGCGATTGCACCCGATCTGATCGGAATGGGCGACAGCGGCAAGCCCGACAGCCAATACCGGTTTGCAGATCACGCGCGCTATCTGGATACGTTTCTGGATCAGCTCGAATTGAACGATGCGATCCTGGTGGTTCACGACTGGGGCTCTGCGCTCGGCATGCGCTATGCGCGGCTGAACCCGAGCCGCATATCGGGACTGGTGTTCCTTGAAGCCATCGTGCCGCCGGTGCTGCCGGTCGCATCTTTTGACGACATGCCCGGACCGCTTGCCGAATTCTTCCGGCTCATGCACAGCGACAAGGGTGCCGACATGGTGCTCAACCAGAATTTCTTCGTGGAATTCGTGCTCCCGCAAATGGGTGTCGTGCGGGCCATGTCCGAGGCGGAAATGGATCACTACCGCAAACCCTTCCCGACCCCTGACAGCCGCAAGCCGGTGCTGGCATGGCCGCGCGAAGTGCCGA
The DNA here is from genome assembly GCA_039179715.1 of Pseudomonadota bacterium. GTDB lineage: Bacteria > Pseudomonadota > Alphaproteobacteria > Rhizobiales > Stappiaceae > Roseibium. The sequence goes on along the minus strand of JBCDEN010000693.1, from coordinate 477 downwards.
TCGAGGGCAAGCCTGCCGATGTTGTTGAAGACGTCAGGCTCAACGGTGAATGGCTGTTGTCCAGCCAGATACCGAAACTGATGTTCTATGCCGAGCCTGGCGCGCTGATGCCCCGGCCCGTTGCGGATTACCTGACTGCGAACGTGCCCAACATCGAAGCGCGCTTCGTCGGGGCCGGATCGCATTTTCTCCAGGAAGATCAACCGCACGTCATCGGCCAGGGCATCGCCGACTGGCTGCGCCGGATCTGATCCCAGTCAAAACCGAGGAGAAAAAAATGGCGGAAGTTGTCGTCACGCAGGAGGTGAATGCCCCACTGGCCGATCTCTGGCAAAGCTGGGACAGTTTCGACGAGATCTACAGGTTCAATCCGGTCATCAACCAGTCGCCGCTCCTGCCCAGGAGCGCGCCGACCGGAATGGGAGCGGAACGGGTCTGCAAACACATCGACGGGAAAACCTATCTGAAGGAACGGAT
>JBCDEN010000800.1:0-1993 GCA_039179715.1 Pseudomonadota bacterium | reverse complement strand
CTACCCGATCCTGACCAGCAATCTCGGCCTGTCGCTCGATGCCACGAGCGTCTTTCTGGGCGGCACCATTCACGATGTCGCACAGGTGGTCGGCGCGGGCTTTTCCGTTTCTGAAGAAACCGGGGATCTATCCACGCTCGTCAAGCTCATCCGCGTGACACTGCTCGCGCCGATCGTGCTTGTCGCAGCCCTGATCCTGCGCGGCAGTGCCGAGCCCGGTGCCGCGCGTCCGCCCCTGATGCCGGCTTTCGTGATCGCCTTTCTGGTTCTGGCGGCGTTCAACTCCTTCGGCCTCGTTCCGGACACCGCCAAGGATCTGGCGGGTCAGGTTTCCAGGTGGGCGCTGCTCGCCGCAATCGCCGCCGTCGGCATGAAGACCTCGATCCCGAAACTGCTGGAAGTCGGCGGGCCGGCCATCTGGATGGTCGTGACCCAGACGGTGTTCCTGGCCTTGTTTGTTCTTGGCGGGATCTGGCTGATCGGGTAGCGGGTTTCGATCCCGTCACCTACCGTTTGATCCTGGGGACGCAGTCAGCATTTGAGTGTGTGGTTTGCGCTTTTGCGCCGGCTCGTGGACGATCTGCGGGCGATTTCCAGCCATCAATTCGTCATTCCGGTCAAGCGCAGCGCGAACCGGAACCGGGGAACCCGGGCCTCGACGCGGTTAAAACCGTGGCTCACCGGTCCCGGATCTTCGCTGCGCTGCGTCCGGGATGCCCCAGGAACGGATAGCGGCGTTTGGTCCCCTCGCTCGCTGGCTGATCCTGGGGTGCGCAGCAGCGCGGCGGTCCAAATTCGGTAGCCCCCGGGTCGCCATCCCGATTTGGCGCGCAAGCGGCAAGACCGGGACCCGGTACTCCGTCTGGACAGCAATCGATCAAGACGGACAGACAAAAAATACTGGATCCCTGCCTTCGCAGGGATGACAAGGGAGGGAGCAATCGGCTGGAAGGATCCGTCGGTCCGGACAATTTCAGCGCCTGAGGCGCGACAGTCCACGGTATTTTCGACTTTCGTGTCCGCTTCGCTCACGCTGATTACCAGATTCCGGATCTGCGCTTGGCATCGCCTCGCTTGTCCGGAATGACGGGCAAAGCTCACATGACCGGCGCATTGCCTTTCGGCCCGCAAACCCCACATTGAGCGCAGAAACCCGGCCCGGGGGTTTCCTTGATCCCTTGAGTGTGAAATATAGCTGCGGTCCCGATGACGGGACCGCCCTAATGGGCGTACGGCGCGCTTGAAACAACGGCCCGACCGCAACGCCCCGGAACTTCGAAAGCGTTTGGATGAAAAGCTACATCACGACCCCGATCTACTACGTCAACGGTTCTCCGCATATCGGTCACGCCTTCACCTCCGTGATGGCCGATATCCTGAAGCGCAACCGCCAGGCGCTGGGATGCGACGTGATGCTGTCCACCGGCGTTGACGAGCATGGTCAGAAGAACCAGGAAGCCGCCGCAGACCTCGGCATGGGCTACCAGGAGTTTCTTGACATGCGCGGCGAGGAATTCCGGAGCGTCTTCGACCTTGTCGGCATTTCCTACGACTATTTCGTGCGCACCAGCCGCGAAGGCCACAAGCAGGCCGTTGCCGGGATGGAGCAGACGATTTTCGACAAGGATCTGATCGTCAAGAAGAACTATACCGGCATCTATTGCAAGGGCTGCGAGGAGTTCAAGAAGGAATCGGACCTGACCGAAGACGGCCAGTGCCCGCTGCACCCGACCATGCAGGTCGAGCAGACGGAAGAGACCAACTACTTCCTGAAGATGGAGCCGTTTCGCGAACGGCTCTTGCAGCACATTGCCGACAATCCGGACTTCGTGCAGCCCGAGGCGTTCCGCAACGAGCTGAAACAGATGCTCGCCGAGCCGCTGGAAGATCTGTGCATCTCCCGGCCGAAGTCACGCGTCACCCTCGGTGTCGACCTGCCGTTCGATCCGGACTTCGTCACCTATGTCTGGTTCGACGCGCTGACCAACTACCT
>JBCDEN010000490.1:0-3861 GCA_039179715.1 Pseudomonadota bacterium | reverse complement strand
CCCCTCTCGGAATTTGATTTGCCTTCTGACGTCGTCCCGCCAAATCGCGCTCAGAGATTTTTCTGATTGGCCACAGGACGAACGCGTTGGTTTCTTCCTTGTTTTCGTTTCACCTCTGCATCTCGTTCGAACCTTTGTTCAGTCCGATGAATATAATTACTACAACGCTTCCACATTTTCTCCAACAAAAACAGGAACAACAGGAACTTTCGAAAAGTTTGCAGTACAAATTCGAAAAAATCAGCATAAATTTTTGTAATGATACGCGCCCGGAACGCCTATGCCGCAACGCCCTGATATCAAGGACCTCAGCCTCAAGGGGCTGGAGCTTTTCCAGATGTGCGCACGCAGCGGCTCGCTTCAGTCGGTTGCGGCGGAGACCGGCCTGTCGGCGAGCACTGTTTCCCACCATCTGCGTAATCTGGAGGAAACGCTGCGCGTGGAGCTTTTCGACCACTCCCGACGGCCATTGGTTCTGACGCCGAAAGGCAAAATATTCCTGCGTGACATTGACGATGCATTGCACGCGCTGCGCCGCGCGAGGGCGGAAGCGGCCGGCGGCAACATGGCCGAGGCGAGCTATCTGCGGCTCGGCACCATAGAGGATTTCGACAGCGACATCATTCCGGCACTCGCGGTTTCGCTGTTCGAGGCGATGCCAAATTGCGATTTCCTGTATCACACCGATTCCAGTCACATGATCGTACAGATGCTGCGCAATCGGCAGCTCGACATCGGTGTCGCGGCAACGTCGAGCGAACGCCTGCGCGATTTCATCGAGCGACCGTTGTTGCGTGATCCTTACGTGATGGTCGTTCCAAAGGGTCTGGACAAGACACCGACGGAGGTCATTCATGGAAAGGCCGACCTGCCGTTTCTGAGATTCACCAGCAACCTGGTCATGGCCAAGCACATCGAGGCCCAGCTGAGACGCATGGACATCTCGGCGCCGCACCGCTTTGAATGCGGCAACAACCAGACACTGCTGGCGATGGTGGCGGCAGGGACCGGCTGGACCATTACCACCCCGCTCCTGTTCTCACGGGCACGGCGCTTTCATCCCGATGTCGAGATGCACCGGTTTCCGGGCAAGGGCTTTGCCCGTACGCTGGCGATCCTGGCAAATGCCGACTGTTCCAGATCGGTGCTGAATCTGGTCGACGAAAGCATCAGGACGCTGATCGACGACACGCTGCTGCAACCCTTTTTCCAAAAGACACCGTGGCTGAAAGACAGCCTGAAGCTGATCGACTGACCGTTCAGGTGGCCTGACGATTTCAGAGGATGTTGAAACGGTCGCGTATCCGCGCATCTTGCTCTGGCGACAGGTAGGCGGGATTGTGACTTGCCAGGATCTCACCGGCGCGGAGCCGTGCACGTGACCACGCGTCCTGTGCGCCATTCCGGGCCCAGGTTCTCGGCTCGTCCCGGTCGGCCAGTGAGGGATAGAAGTAGTCGCGTTCCATGGCCTGATAGGTGTTCTGGCCGCCGAGAAAATGCCCCTCGCCCAGCACGGCCTCGCAGATCGCGTCAAAGGCGAGCGTGTCCCGGGTCACTTCGACACCCCTGAGGGCGCGATAGGTCATGGAGTGCATTTCATCATCGAGCACGAACGCCTCGAAGCTTGCTCCGAGAAGCGATGCGGTCATGCCGGAACTCTCATAGATGAGATTGCCGCCGGCAAGCGCCGCGGCGAGCGAGGTGATCCCCTTTTCCACCCCGGCCTGCGCATCGATCGCCTTGGCATCCGTCATCGACGAGGCCACGCCCGAGGGAAGACCGAGCCAGTTGGTCAACTGGGCGGACGCCGCATTCAGGACGGCGGTCTCGCCGCCTCCGCCCGAAAACGCACCGGTTCTCAGATCAATGACAAGCGGCCAGTTGGAAAAGATCATCGGGAAGCCCGGCCTGATCGCGTGAACCATGACAAGGCTGGCAAGCGTTTCGGCAAGCGATTGCGCCAGGAATCCGGCCAGCGTCGCCGGTGCGGTCGCACCGGCCTGGGCGGCGGTGATACAGGACATCGGAATGTTGTGCTTTATGCACTCGTAGACAACACCGACCGCGTCTTCGCCATAGCGCAACGGCGAAATGACCGGGCTGATATGCGCTTTGAGGAAAGGGCGCCTGGCAAATTCACCGTTGCCACCGGCGGCAATGTCGAGCATGCCGACAATCGGCTCAACATGCTCGGCAAGCGTGAACGAGGTCGCGACGGGCTTGGTCGTGTTTTTCAGAAGCGCGTAGACCGTGTTCACATCCAGATCGTAGGTGTCGGGCACGTCGGTTGCCACGCAGCAGCGCGTGAACCAGCTGACATTCTGGAGAACGTCCTGCAGCCGGGTGAAATTATGCAGATCTGCCAGCGTCGACGGGCGGTAAAGGCCGCTTTCCATATCGAGCGTCTGCACCGCCGCTCCGCCCGTGCCGAAATAGACCTTGTCGCCACCGACTGTGATGGACTTCGCCGGATCGCGCCCGTGAAACGTAAAACTCTTGGCTGCGGACGCTATGGCACCCTCGACCAGATCAACCGGGAACAGGACCCGGCCGTTTCCGCTTTCCTCAGCGCCTGCCGCGAGCAGATCCCCTTTGAGGCGGTCGGGAACCTCTCCCATGCCGAGCCTGCTCAGAAGATCCAGCGCCGTCCGGTAGACCTGTTGCAACTCCTCATCCAGAAGCGGCCTGTATCTGCCGCCCGCCTGGCCCGGCGGGCACGGATCCACAAGCGGCTTTGCGGCCCGCATCGCCAGGCGTTCCTTCCGGCCTCCCCGTTTTGCGCGGCCACCGCTCATGCGACGTTCTCCCAAATCAGTTGCTGCGACACTCAAGGTGATGCGCGCATTTCACGCAACAGAAATAGCGTAATTTCATTATTTTGAGCGCTAAGTTTCGAATTTTTCAAATTTAATGAATACCGTATTGTGACGTGACCCGGTCTTGGGCTCTATGCGACTTCATTGAAGGCCCGGAGTGATGTTTCATGAAATCCCGCACCAAAGTCGTTGTCATCGGTGGTGGCATTGCCGGCTGTTCGACCCTCTATCACCTGACCCGCGAAGGCTGGAGCGACGTCGTCCTGGTCGAGCGCAATGAACTCACCAGCGGCACGACCTGGCACTCCGCCGCGCAGGTGACGAATTTCGGCATGAACCAGACCATGGTCGGCCTGAAGTCGCACTCCATCCGGCTTTACAAGGAATTGGCCGAGAATCCGGACTATCCGATCAACTACCACCACGGTGACGGCGGCATCCGCAGGGCCAAGCCCGAGGCGCAGATGCAGGGCTACCGGCACTTTGCCTCCATGGCCCGCGGCATGGACGTGCATTTTGAATTGATCGATGCCGACGAGTGCGCGCGCCGGCATCCGCTGGTGTCCACGGACAATCTGCTGGGCGGGCTCTGGGACCCGCTCGACGGCGATATCGATCCGGCGCAGCTTTGCCAGGCCCTGGCCTTTCACGCGCGGAAGGCCGGTGCGGAAGTCTATCGGAACACGCCCGTCACCGCGCTGACGCAGCACCGGGACGACACCTGGACCGTGCATACCGAACATGGCGACATCGATTGCGACATCGTGGTGAATGCCTGCGGCTACCGGGTCAACGAGGTCGCGGCGATGATGCATGTCCATCATCCGGTCGCGTCCATGGAACACCAGTATTTCCTGACCGGGGACATTCCGGAAATCGTCCACGCGGGGCATCGCATGCCGCTGATCCGCTGCCCGATCAGCGACTATTATTGCCGGCAGGAGAAAAACGGCCTGCTGATCGGCTTTTACGAGCAGGGCTGCAAGACCTGGGGCATGGACGGCATCGATCCGAATTTCGTCCGGGCAGAGAGCATTGACGAAAT
>JBCDEN010000639.1:0-2909 GCA_039179715.1 Pseudomonadota bacterium | reverse complement strand
GTAGTAACATCGCGCAGTGAATTGACCCCGTCAGAGTATAAGCGGCGTGGTAAGAGACAATGTGGTTGCGTAAACAGTCCTCTGCTTTTGCGGTATCGGTGTTTTTGCTGGCGGGCTGCCAGTCGGGAGATCTGGCAAATCTATCGACATTCGGCGACAGCGCCGTATCAAACGAAGATCTCTCAAAGGTAGCCTACTATCCGGATGACGAGCTGCTGCAGCTTGCCAAGGTACAGTTCAAGGAAAAGAACTACGGCCAGGCCTATGCCATCTACAAGCGGGCGGTGGAAGTCTATCCGAAGGATCCCGTCGCGTGGATCGGCTATTCCGCGTCCGCGGACATGATCGGCCGGTTCGACAATGCCGATATCGGCTACAAGCGCCTCGCGCGGATGATACCGAACCGGCCCGAATATCTGAACAATGTCGGCTATTCCTATATGTTGCGCGGCAATCTGGTGTCGGCACGGCGGTATTTCCTGAAGGCTTACGATATCGACCCGAACAACCAGACAACCGCCAACAATCTGGAACTGCTGCGCAACAGTACTTCGTTCGCCAATCGCGGCTAGGCGGGGATACCAGCAACGTGAACGGCCCGAAGATGACAGGCGAGACCGGGAAACGCTCCCATGAAACGGTCAAGACAGCTGCGACAGGCAAGCAACCGTCGCCAGTCGCGGCCTTCCTGCAACGCAATATCCGGATCCTGGTCGCCCTCAACGCGGTTTCCGTGGCGGTGACAATCCTCTTGTTTGTCGGCCTGTTTTTCTCCTGGTCCGCGACCGCGGAACTCAATCAGATCCGCCGCCAGCTTGACGGACTGCAGGAGTTCGAGAAGCGCATATCCGGCAATGTCGCGCTGATGAACACGGGCGTGCAGAATCGTCTGTCGAAGATGGATCAGCGGCTCAGCCAGATCCAGTCGGGGGTCAGGCTGATGCGGATCGAACGCGGCGACTCCGATATTCCCGTCGACAACCTGAAGACCAGGGTGGACGAGGATATCGATTTCTTTCACTCGTCGACGGCAACCGCCATGTTCTCGCCGACCCTGTCGCCACAAAGCGCCAATCGGTTTGAAAGCGCGCGGGGAACTCCCCGCGTCACGTTCGCGCGCCCGCCAGTTCCGGAACAAGGACCGGCGCAGGGCTCGGCATTGTTCCGGCGGGTCGTCACCGCAGACGGCAAGGTCCGTTACGAAAAGCGGTAAGGATCGTCCCGCATCCCCGTGCTGTGCTGACAGCGTCCCGAGCGGCCCGTTATCGCCAAAACCCGACACTTCATTCCAATTGCACGACTTCTTGGAGCCGCCGCCCGGGCTCCGGCCTGACCCGGCTCCGTGACCGGATACAATTCACACTTCAATTTTTAGGTGTATTAGGGTTGAATTCAAGAGATCAAATACTGAGTTTTCAAGTTAAATGCGGCGTAGAGACCTATGTTAATCAAGTTTCGGCCCGATCAATTTCAGTTTTAAGTTTTTTTTCACGAGCCGTTAATCGTCAGTGACTTAGTATTGATTGTCACACGGCGGGGGTTCTTTCAAAATCTTAGGTATTTTTGCTAGGATGCGAAACGAAAATTCATGTCGATCGTGTTTAAAACTGCGAACTCTGAAGACGAGACCTGACGTGAAGATATCGTCCTTATTGACAGTAATGATCGCCGCGATCGGCATGAGCCTCGCGGTACCCGCTGCAGCCGTGGCGCAAGTCGACGAGATGACGCTGGTGGTCAACGGCGGCAGCGTTTCCAGGGTCACGCTGCAGCCCGGAACAACACGAACTGTCAGGACCAATCGGAAGTTCTCCGACCTCGTCGTGGGCAATCCCGAAACAGCCGATATTGTTCCGCTCTCCGAACAGGTTCTTTATATCCAGGGCAAGGCGCCCGGGTTGACCAACATTTCAATCTATGACGCATCGAAAACGCTGCTCGGTGTTATCGAGGTGCGGGTTCAGCTGAATTTCGAAGACGTGGTCCGCGCAATCCGGGCGGTTGCGCCAACGTCTCTCGTGTCCGTTTCCAATATCGGCAACAAGATCCGGCTGAGCGGTTCGGTGAACAATGCCGTGGAGCTGACGAAGGTTCTGGAAGTTGCCCAACAGTTTTCAGAAGCTCCAGTCATCAATGCGCTCAGTGTGCGCAGTCCGCAGCAGGTCGCGCTGGAAGTTCGCGTGCTTGAAGCAAGCCGGTCGATCGGCCGCGATCTTGGCGTGAACTGGGTCGGCCGTTCGGACAATGGCAATGTCAGCACCAGCGGTTCGCGCGTTCAGGTTGGAACCAACGACGACGGCGGTCTCGTCGCGCTGCTTGGAACCGGGGCAAGTGTCGCGCAGCAAGGGGCCCTTCCGTTCGGCACCCTGATCGGCAAGGTGCTTGAAACGGCGGGCATCCGGATCGACACCATTATTGATGCGCTGGAAGGCAAGGGTCTCGTGCGCCGGCTGGCGCAGCCGAATCTCACGACAATCAGCGGAGAAACCGCGCGCTTTCATGTGGGCGGGGAAGTGCCGATCCAGACGGCGGTTTCCAATGCGGGCGGTGTTGCCTCATCGACCGACTACCGGCCCTTCGGGGTTCGTCTCGAATTCGTGCCGACGGTCCTCGACGCCAGCCGGATCAACCTGCGTGTCATGACCGAAGTCAGCGATATCGACAACTCGATCAACGTGAACGGCAATCCCGGCTTCACTTCGCGGCGCGCGGAAGCCGTGATCGAACTGAAGGACGGGCAGAGCTTTTCCATCGCAGGCCTTTTGGAGAATGTCGACACCCGGGACATCAGCCAGCTGCCCTGGCTGGGTCAGGTGCCGGTTCTCGGCGTGCTCTTCCGCTCCACCAGTTTCCAGAAGCGCGAGACGGATCTCGTCATCGTCGTGACGCCGCGTCTTGTGCGCCCGGCG
>JBCDEN010000161.1:0-7559 GCA_039179715.1 Pseudomonadota bacterium | reverse complement strand
TGTCGCCCCATCTGCATTTCGGAGATATTTCCCCACGTCAGATCTGGCACGAAACCTGGCAGGCGATTGATGCCGATGACGGGCATCGCAAGGACGGTCACAAGTTCCTGTCTGAGATCGCCTGGCGCGAATTTTCCTATCATCTCCTGTATCATTTCCCGGAGCTGCCGCAGGCGAACTGGCGCCCGGCATTTGACGCTTACCCTTGGCGCGACTCACCCGCTGATCTGAAACGCTGGAAAAGAGGTGAAACCGGGTATCCGATCGTCGATGCCGGAATGCGCGAGCTCTGGCAGACGGGTTACATGCACAACCGCGTGCGCATGATCGTCGCCAGCTTCCTGGTCAAGCACCTTCGGTTGCACTGGCAGCACGGCGAAGCCTGGTTCCGCGACACGCTGCTGGATGCTGACCTTGCCAACAATTCCGCCAGCTGGCAGTGGGTAACCGGATCAGGGGCAGACGCAGCGCCCTATTTCCGGGTGTTCAATCCGATCACACAGGGCAAGAAATTCGATCCGGACGGCGTCTACGTGAAGACTTGGGTGCCGGAATTGAAAGGACTGGAGACGGACTGGCTGTTCGAGCCGTTTAATGCGCCGGCTTCCGTACTGGAGCGGGCAGGGGTCGCGCTCGGACGGGACTATCCCAAGCCGATTGTCGATCATGCATCGGCGCGGCAGGCGGCGCTGGATGGGTACGAAGCCGTCAAACTGGCCGGGCAAAACGCCGCTTGACGCGTTGACGATGAACAGTATCGTCCGGGAGCAGCTGCTACCACCAACGTTCCGGAAGAATATCAATGGCAGACGAGTCCACTCCCTGGCCGACAGAACTGCGGGTCTCAAGCGACAGAAAAACACTGGCGATTGCCTTCGACAACGGTGCGAAGAACGAGCTGTCAGCCGAATATCTGCGGGTGTGCTCGCCGTCGGCCGAGGTGAAAGGCCATGCTCCGTCGCAGAAAAAGACAGTGCCGGGCAAGCGGGAAGTCGAGATCATCAAGGTCGAGCCGGTCGGCAACTACGCCGTCCGCATTCATTTCGACGACATGCACAATACAGGCATCTATTCCTGGTCCTATCTGTTCGATCTGGGACAAAGGCCGGAAAACCACTGGGGTGTCTATCTGAAGGAACTGGCGCAAAAAGGGCTCAGCCGGGATCCTTGATGTGAATCCTCTGAGACCGGCTGCGCGAATCGGATAATCTGGGCGAGGGCTGAACCCAAGCCTTCCCCCTCCGACCGGAGAAGCAGCCGACCTGCAGGGTAACGAGAGCCCTTTTGAATGAGACTTTTGTCAAAAAGGGCCCTGGACAGCATTGGCTTAAAATGCGCGCGCATGAGGAGGGACTGCGAACCTGCGCAACACAGGGATTTTGCCAATGAAGTTATCTGCTCCAGTCTATCGCCTCCGGCGCAAGGCCAGGAACCTTGCAAGGCGCGAAAACATCTCCCTTTTCAGGGCGCTTGACCGCGTTGCGACAGCGGAAGGGTTCGGCAGCTGGAATCTGCTTGCCGCCTTTCACCGGCGCACATCACCATCGAAACGACTGCTTGATCTTCTTCAGCCGGGTGAGTTGCTGCTGTTGGCCGCACGGCCTGGGCACGGAAAAACACGCCTTGGTCTTGAGCTTCTTGACGACGCTTCGCGCCAAGGCCTGCGGGCCGTACTTTTCTCGTCGGAGATTTCTGAAAGAGACCTGGCCGGCTTTTGTCCGGAAGTCGGGAACAACAGACGGGAGCGCAACAGGATCGAACCCGTCCTCTCAGATGAATTGTGCGCGGGCACGGTCACGGCATCTCTTTCCGGAGATCGCGGTGGTCCGATTGCCGTGGTCGATTACCTTCAGGTGCTGGACCAGCGCCGGGCGTCGCCTGAGCTATCGGAGCAGATAAAGACCCTGAAGGCGTTTGCGGGCGCAAGTGGTGCGCGGCTGGTGGTGCTCTCGCAGGTTCACCGTTCCTATGACCCGGCACACAAGTCATTGCCGGACTGGAGCGACATACGGCTGCCCAACCCGGTTGACCTGTCGCTGTTCGACAAGGGCTGTTTTCTGAATGATGGAAAACTGGCCGTTCACCCAGGTCCGTGACGGCCGGATCACGGAAGAAAAGCAATCAAGAAAAAGAAAAGGCCGGATCAACGATCCGGCCTTTTCCCGTAAAAATTCGCGGCGCTGCCTAGCGCTTGACCACGATCTTGGAGCCAACGCTGACGCTCTTGTAGAGGTGAATCACGTCTTCGTTCGCCATGCGGATGCAGCCTGAAGAAACTGCGGAACCGATTGTCCACGGCTCGGTTGTTCCGTGAATGCGGTAAAGGGTCGAACCGATGTAGAGCGCACGTGCGCCCATCGGGTTGTTCGGGCCGCCTGGCATATAGGTCGGAAGGATACGGCCTTTCTTGCGCTCACGGGCACGCATCTGTGCCGGTGGTGTCCAGCTCGGCCATTCCGCCTTGCGGGTCACGCGGTGCGTGCCTGCCCACTGGAAGCCCTGTTTGCCGACACCGACGCCGTATCTCATTGCCTTGCCGTTGGGCAGGACGTGGTAGAGGCGGCGCTCGGACGTGTCGATAACGATCGTGCCGGGTGAATAAGGCCCGTCAAAGTTGACCTTCTTGCGCCGCACCGGCGACTTTCCACCGGGGTGGTATTTGGGTGTGACCCAGGTATTTGTGCTGTGGTCGAAGTATCCGGCGCGGGCCGACACTTCGGCTGGCAACAGGAACGAGCCTGCCAATATTGCAATCACTGCGTAGAAATATGTCTTCATGTTTATCCCCCTTCAGCGCTTTCCCACTTCAGAGCGCGCATTGCATCGAAGGTTACGTTAGGAAAATCTCCTTGCCGCACTATTAACAATCATGGCCTAATTTTGATGGGAAGGGAATCTCACGATGATGTGAGGAGACCGCAGGTCGATCAAATGTGCCGAAATTGCAACGGGAAAATCTCGTAATAAGCGCAAAAAGAGAATTGCACATTCAATAGTTGCGTTATTTTGTTCAAAACGTCACTGATCCGCCTCGATTGTTGACGTAATGGAAATGAAGCGGCGTGCGTTTGCCAGGCGGCTCCCCGTTATCCGGATTTGAACCTGCCGATGCGATTCCGTTCATTCGGATCAATGCGCACAATGTGCTGCCGACACCTTGTCGAATTCCTGTTCGCCGAGATCGCTTTCATTGATCATGAAGTCGAATTCTCCACCGTCCCCGATGGTCATCTCGGCACCCCAGTCGCTGAACAATTGCAGGAGAAGCTGTTCCGGACTGTCATGCGCCACCTTGAACTGAACGGAGGAGAGGTGCCCGAACATCTGATGGTAGCAGTTTCCGGAACGCGCGCCGGGAAACTCAGGGCACTGAACGCCGTCTGCATCCTTCAGGAAGACGGGATGCCTGTCGGCGGCAGCGACATAGACGAGCTCCGGAATGTGTTTTGCCAGTTCCGGGTCAGATCCTGATTCCGTGACCAGCCGGTGCATCGCCCGTTCAATGTCCGATTTCAGATAATTGCTGTATCTTTTGTCCGCCGCCTGCGCGAGGAAGTCGTTCAGGTCTTCGATGAAGGCATCGATCGCGCGCTGCTCGATGGCTGTTTCGTGAAACCGGTCCGCCTGGAGCTGCCAATCCTCGAAACAGGCTTCGAAACCGGTCTCCTCCAGCTTGGCCGCATGCCGGTTGCGCAGGATGCGGCAAATCAGTCCGATGCCTCTGGGTGCGAACGGGAACCCGGTTTCATCTTGCGGTCTGACGACGAGCGGCTTTCCGTCCGCCTTGTCCTCTTCGGTCCAGGGCGCGAACAAATGGAATTCATGGTTGCGCGCATTCTCCGCCGTCATCGTTCCGAACGCGCCCAGCAACTGACTCGCGAGATGGCGCCCATGCGCTTCCGTGTAACCCTCCGGAGCTTCGAACGGGAGCCCCTCGGCGACCGGCATTGTCTCGACCTTCGCGAAGGACAGCGGCCATTCGGGGAAGACGCGGCTTTTCTCGTCGCCGGGCAGGCCGAACAGCAGGTCGAAATGGTAGTTGCCGTCCCTGAGTGAGGGCAGGTTCTTCGGGAACGCGGTTGCCGCTCCCGCATAGTCCGCGTCATAAAGAACGCGAATGTCGTTCGCGCTGGCGACATCGGGTTCGGACCACGACAGGCTGCCATCGAAACGGCCAAAGAAAAACAGCATGCCGTTTTTCGGAATGCCTTCCGGACGCCATGGCAGGTCCGCAAGGTCGATCTGCGCAAGGAAGTGCAACGGAAGGTCGGCCTTTACCTGATCGCCGTGACCCGGGGCCTTGGGCCACGGAATGCTGTTGGGCAGATCGGGCAGGCCGCCGATCTTGCTGCGCCCGTGTTTTTCGCGATGCGGCGGGTAGGGACGGAATGCGTAAACCGCCGGACGCGCAAACCGGCTGCGCAGGCTTTCAAACGTGTCGTCGGTGCCGGGTTCGAGTTTCGGTCCTGTCTGGTGCGCGCGCTTGAGTTCCAGAACGTCCTTGCGCTCGGCCGCGGGCTCGGTTTCCGCCTTTGCCTCTGCCTGCTCGGTCTCCTCTGGCAGATGCCTGGCCTCTTTTATGAGAACCTTTTGAAACCGGCCGTCGTTGATGTCTTGCGGCTCGGCATTCTGTTTGCGGTTGGATTTCAGGGGCAGAAGCGACCAAAGCGAACCAAGCACCGGCTTGAAAAGCGGCAGCAGCACTATGCTCGCGACGCTTCCCAGGATCGCAACCAGAAACAGAAAATATACCTTGGGGAAGTCAAGCTGCTTGCTGCCATACGCAAATATGACAAGAACCAGAAGGTAAAGCGCGAATTTGACCATGCACACATCTATGATGTTGAGTTTTCACTCACATTTGTGCCGTCATGGAATAAAGATCAGGTAAAATTTTTTGAACAAATACCAACAGAACCTGTTTGAAAAAGGCAGGCCGGCTGCCTTTTTCTTCAGTTGTCGTGTTTTTTAGCTCAAATTCAGTTCCTTGAAGAAGTCATTGCCCTTGTCATCTATGACGATGAAAGCCGGGAAGTCCTCGACTTCGATTTTCCAGATGGCTTCCATGCCGAGTTCTTCGAATTCGACAACCTCGACCTTCTTGATGCAGTCCTGGGCAAGACGCGCGGCCGGTCCGCCGATCGAGCCGAGGTAAAATCCGCCATGGGCCTGGCAAGCCCTGCGCACCTGCGCCGAGCGGTTACCCTTGGCCAGCATGACCATCGAACCGCCGGCAGCCTCGAACTGGTCGACATAAGCGTCCATCCGTCCTGCCGTGGTCGGTCCGAAGGAACCGGAGGGCATGCCGTCCGGCGTTTTGGCGGGGCCTGCATAGTAGATCGGGTGGTTCTTGAAATAGTCCGGTAGCGGCTCTCCGCTTTCCAGGCGGTCGCGCAGCTTGGAGTGGGCGAGGTCGCGCGCAACGATCAGCGGCCCTGTAAGGGACAGCCGTGTCTTGATCGGATGCCTGCTGAGTTCGGCCAGAATGTCCGGCATGGGCCTGGTGAGGTCGATCTTCACGACGTTGTCGGACAGCGCATCGTCGGTCACTTCCGGAAGGTATTTCTCCGGCTGCATTTCCAGCTGCTCCAGGAAGATGCCGTCCCTGGTGATCTTGCCGACCGCCTGGCGGTCGGCCGAACAGGAGACCGCAAGGCCAATGGGCAGCGAGGCTCCGTGGCGGGGCAGGCGGACAACCCGGACGTCGTGGCAGAAATACTTGCCGCCGAACTGTGCGCCGACGCCGGTTGCCTGCGTGAGCTTGTGGATTTCCTCTTCCATGGCCAGGTCGCGGAAGGCGTGTCCATTTTCCGAACCGCCCTTCGGCAGTCCGTCCAGATACCGCGCCGAAGCGAGCTTGGCCGTTTTCAGGTTCATTTCCGCGGACGTTCCGCCGATCACGATCGCCAGGTGATAGGGCGGGCAGGCAGCCGTGCCGAGCGTCAGGATCTTCTCTTTGAGAAACTCGATCATGCGGTCATGGGTGAGCAGCGACGGCGTGCCCTGAAACAGGAATGTCTTGTTCGCCGAGCCGCCGCCCTTGGCCATGAACAGGAACTTGTAGGCGTCTTCCCCCTCGGCATAGATCTCGATCTGTGCCGGCATGTTGCTCTTTGTGTTTTTCTCCTCGAACATGGAGATCGGCGCGAGCTGGGAATAGCGTAGGTTTTTCTTGAAATAGGCGTCGCGCGCGCCTTCGCCGAGAGCGGCTTCGTCGCCCCCCTTGGTCCAGACCTTGCGGCCTTTCTTGCCCATGATGATCGCCGTACCGGTATCCTGGCACATGGGCAGCACGCCGTGGGATGCGATATTCGCGTTTTTCAGCAGATCGAAAGCAACAAACTTGTCGTTTTCCGTTGCTTCCGGATCGTCGAGAATTTTCTTCAGCTGTTCCAGGTGGCCGGGCCGCAGATAGTGATTGATGTCCTTGAAGGCTTCCTCCGCCAGCAGGCGCAGGCCTTCCGGGTCGACCACCAGCACGTCCTCGCCGTTGAATTCGGCCGTACTGACATAGTCTGCTGTCAGCTTGCGGTAAGGTGTGTGATCCGCGTCCTGCGGAAAAAGTGCGCTGTGATGATACTCTGGCGGGCTGACGGGAGCGTTCATTGGGCGTCTTTCCTGATCTGGCTACGCTCGGCCTGGACCGGCGGCGCTGGAACAATACGTGCCGTTCTCATACGGCAAAAAGGCCGCGAACGCCAAGTCCCGCGGCCTGCACAATTGGTTGCACCCAGTGTTTATGTCAGCGCGTTGCGGTGAGGTCGAGCGTCACCGTGACGATATCGCCGACCGTATCGGTGCCGACACC
Organism: Pseudomonadota bacterium; assembly: GCA_039179715.1. Lineage (GTDB taxonomy): Bacteria > Pseudomonadota > Alphaproteobacteria > Rhizobiales > Stappiaceae > Roseibium. The sequence continues at coordinate 751 of JBCDEN010000161.1, read as the reverse complement.
GGACCCGAGCTGGTAGTCGAGACGATTGAGTTTTGCAGTCCCGGTGGCCGTGGCCGTGTCGCCGTCGATATCCAGCGTGAAATCGAGGGTGACAGGATGCGACGCGCCCTTGATGGTCAATGTACCCTCGGCCCGGTAGCTGTTGCCTTCAACAAGCGAGGCACTCTCCGCCTTGAACTCGGCGACCGGAAACCCGGCGGCGTCGAACCAGTCCGCTGCGGGCAGCGTCGTGTCGAACTGGGGATTGCCCGTTGAAGCGCTTGCCGGATTGATGGTTGCCTGGATCGCAGCGTTTTCGGGCGCAGCAAGATCGAAGTCGATACTGGCGTCCCAGGTGGTGAAGGTTCCCTTCAGCGGCGCGCTGCCCTGCTGAACTTCGAAGGCAAGTGTGCTGTTTGCCGCATCCACGGTCCAGCTCTCCGCCTGAGCGGCGGAAACAGCGCCGATCATCGACACGGACAAGCCAAGGAGAGTTAATTTTTTCAGTATCATGCTGTGAATTCCTGAAGTAAGAAGTTAGGTCTTGGCTTTTGCCGGTCCGGTTGACACCATCCGTTTCAGCGTATCGTCCCGGGCGATGAAGTGGTGTTTGAGCGCGGCTGCAACGTGTACGACGATCAATGCGATCAGCAGAAACGCACCATATTCGTGAAGAAATTTGAAGATGCCTTCCGCCTGCTCCTTGGTTCCCAGCACCTCGGGAACCGGTAGATGCGGGATTGGCAAGACATTGAACATGACCGTCGGGATG
>JBCDEN010000195.1:0-6918 GCA_039179715.1 Pseudomonadota bacterium | reverse complement strand
CGAGGGCCGTCTTGTGTTTCTCGGCGAGGCCGCCACTCTAGAAACGGGCGAGACGACAACGCTGCTGGTGTTCGGGGCCGCCATCCTGATCGTTTTCCTGGTGCTCTCGGCACAGTTCGAGAGCTTTTCCAGTTCCCTGATCATTCTGATCACCGTCCCTTGCGGTCTCGGAACCGCCCTCCTGGCCATCCTGATCTCCGGCGGCAGTCTCAACTATTACAGCCAGATCGGTCTGGTGATCCTTGTCGGCATCATGGCAAAGAACGGCATCCTGATCGTCGAGTTCGCCAACCAGCTGCGTCAGCAGGGCGAGGACGTGGACACCGCCATCCGCAACGCCATGCGGATCAGGCTGAAACCGGTGATGATGACCATGGCGTCGACCGTTGCCGGCAGCATCCCGCTCGTGCTCGCATCCGGCGCCGGCGCGGAGGCGAGAACCGCCGTCGGCTGGGTGGTGGTCGGTGGCCTCGGCCTTGCCACGATTTTCACCCTGTTCCTGACACCGGCGGTTTACCGGATCATTGCCGGCTGGTCGCAGCCCCCCGGCGCATCGGAAAAACGCCTTGCAGATGAACTGGGCAGCAGCAATGCCGCCTGATGCGAGCCTGCACCTTTAAGGAGCAAGCTCGCGGCACGCTCACAGGATGCCAAAATCGTCCGGTTGATAGACCGCGCCGAACTGGAACACGAACTGATCGAGATGCGCCCCCTCATCATTGATCGTCACGCTGCCGGTGCCGTCGTTCCACGACAGGACCATCTTGTTGTTCGCGTTGATCGACACATCGACCTCCGACCTCTTGAGATCCCTGAAAATCAGCTTGTCATTGCCGTTTCCGGCAAGCTCGACAATGTCGACCCGGCCTGATTTCGAGGTCACCACATAGGTGTCATTGCCGGACTGGCCCGAGAGTTTCTGAACCCCGCCGGAGGACGCCCCCGGGTCCAGCCGGTCATTGCCCGCTCCACCGATCAGCGTGTCGGTTCCGGCATTGCCTTTCAGGAAATCATTGCCGCCACCACCGTTCAGAACGTAGTCCACCTGGCCGCTGTCGCCGACAACACGGTCGTCCTTGTCCGCGCCGGTGAACTTCTCGAACCCGTATTTGGAAAGGGCCGACGTGTTGAACCGGGAGCCTGCCTCGACAACCAGGGTGTCAGCACCGGAGCCGCCAATATTGCGGGGCGTTCCATTGTCCCAGAAGACATCGCCGTTGCCATAATGGATCTCGTCGTCGCCTGCGCCGCCAGACATGACATCCCGTCCCGCGCCGCCCTTGATGACATCATCCCCCGCCTTGCCGAACAGGCGGTCGTTTCCAGGTCCGCCGAGCAGCGTGTCGTCTCCGCCATTGCCCAGGAGCGTATCGTTGCCGCCGGCACCGCTCAGGCGGTAGTCGACACCGGCATCATTGCCGACGACCCGGTCGTTCCCGTCCGCTCCGATAAAGCGTTCGAACCCGTACCAGGACAGGCCGGACGTGTTGAAGACCGACCCCTTGTTGATGATCAGCGTGTCGATACCGCCCCCGCCGATATCCATCGGGGAACCGTTCTCCCAGAAATCGTCGCCGTTGGTGTAGTAGACAGTGTCATTGCCGCTGCCGCCCGTGGGTGGCGGTGTTGTCCCACCACCTTCCGATCCGTCCTTGACGTCGACCTTGACGTTCTTGCCTGAGATCGAAAACGACTTCTCGATTGTGCCGTCGATGCCGGCGCCGGTATATCTGGCGGTATAGGACCCGTTTGCCAGCGAGATACTGTACCCGCCCCCCGGATCGGTCGAGGCCGTGGCGACGGTCTGGCCCGAGGCGTTGACGATCGTGACCTTTGCCGATCCCAGTTCCTCGCCGATATCGAAGAACTTGTCGCCATCCGCGTCGTCGAACACCACGCCGGTGACATAGTTTTTCGTTGTGCCTGCGAAGTTCTGTGTGGCGTAGCTGGTCGAATGGTTCGGAGCGCTTGGATGACCGCCAATCGCATCGCCGATTCCGATCACCGTATAATTCCCACTCAGGATATTGGCCCTGTGACCGGAGGAATTCATCCAGCCGGTGTGCATGCCCTCAACGATCGCCTGGGGAACATACGCGCCTGAAGTCGGCTGATGCTGATTGAACGGATTGTAGGCGATGTTTTCCCCCATCGGATATTCCGTCCAGCCCTCTGCCTTCATGCGATCCCAGGGACTTGATCCGCCGGAGCCGGTGTGATTGAGCACCCGCCCGTCCGCCATCCATTCGGAGTGTTTCTGCGCGGCGGCATTGATCCGCCCGTCCGTTGCCAGCGGTTCAAGCCCCGCCGCCGCCCGCTCCTTGTTGACGAGCTCCAGGATCAACTGCTCGCTGGCACTGAGCGCCTTCACGGGATTGTCGACCATAGCGTTTCCTTTCCTTGTCTCACATCGCGCCGGCAGGCTTGCGATGAATTCCGGCGAAAGAAACGCCGCTTTGCGGAGGGATTTTGCTAAAGATGTGTCAGAAAAACTGACCCGCGATACGGGCATGGAAGGTTGTCGGCGGTCTGGCTTGAACGAACCCGTGCAAATGTTTCCAAACGCTGCGTAACCAGTGTGGTCGCCGTTGCAGGTCGGCGGTGAAACAAAGACAACGGGCATCCTTTTTCCCGTTGAAACATGATGTCTGGTTGCAAGGATATCCCGACGAAATTGAATCTAAATTACTGAAAACAAAGAGCATAATTAGAACACTGTTCAAACGGCTTTCGATTATCCGGCCGCTCAAGTCAAACCCGGAATCTCACAGCTTCAATTCAAAGGAAATTCAGGCTCGGATGCCTGAAATGACAAGCCTAGGCAGCGTCACACATACGCAAGAACACCAAATTGACGCAGCGGAAACTTCAGGCAAGATGGGAAGTGGCGCATCCGGATTAGGCAACGGGCCCGCTTACGAGGCCAGGTAATCCATCAAAGATGCGGCCAGAGGGGGAGTCTGTTCTTGGCTTTGATTGGCAATCTGTTTTTCTACACCGGCCTTGCCGTTTCACTTGTCATCGGGCTCCTTTATTTCCGGGATCTCGGCGACGTCACCCAGATGGTTCTCAAGGTCAAGCGGGACAACATGGCCCGCTTTATCCGCAACGAGTTTCGCTTCCTTGCCGTCGGTCTCGCAGCGGCCGCGGTCATGACGCTGGCGCATTTCGCTTTCGGCGGCGGCCCCTTCTGGCTCTGGCTGGTGTCCATTCTGCTGATCGCCGTTCTCTACGCCTTTCCCTATGTGTGGGTCCATGTCGGCCTGAGAAACCAGAAGAACACCGCAAAATATCTTCCGGTCAGGGACGCGATGGAATGGGTCAGCCCGTCCAGCCAGGTTCTCGTCATTGAAAACAACGGCGTCGCCCGCGCGCATCCTGACGCCCAGATCATGCGCCCTCACCTTGCCGGCAACCGGGAGGGGCTCGACGGCGAAAATGTCATCATGACCTATTGCGCGATGGCCAATCTGGGGATCGGTTACACGCCGAAGATCGAGGGAGAGGATCTTGACCTGCAGGTGCTGGCGCAGCACGGCAACAACCTGATCTTGCGCGATAACCGGACCGGCGAACCGATCCAGCAGATCTACGGCTTCCGGGACCGGGATGCGGCACCTTCGGAAAACGGCCCCGCCTGCCCGGTCCGGCCACAAATGGCGATGCGCCCCTGGCCCACCTTCCGCATGACCATGCGCGGTTTTCAAAAGGCCTATCCGGACGGCAAGGTCTTCATCAACATGCCGTCCGAAAACCCGCTCCTGTTTCTGTTCGACCTTGCCATCGAAACCATCTTTTCTTCGGAAATCTCACGCCAGCACCGGGTCAATGAGCCGATCATCCGGAACATGAACCGCGCCCCCGACAAGCGCCTGCACAACAAGACCTATGTCTGGGGCGTCGACATTGACGGCGACGTGGTGTGCTGGACCGACGATTTCGTCATTGAAAGCGGCAACATCGTCAACGCACGGGTTGGCACCCGGGATCTGGTGGTCGCATGGGATCCGAAATTCGAGAGCCTCGGTGTCTGGTACAACGACACGGACGCACCTGTAACCGAGATCGATTTTTTCGGCGTGACACCCGCCGGAAAACTGAGGCGCGTTGAAACCGTCCGCCCCGGGATGTTCTGGCATGTATGGGCGGAGTACTTCCCGAATACCGACATCAACCGCATTGGTGCAGTGTCTGACGAAAACACGACAGACAGCACCGCGACCGAGGCCGCTCAATGAGCGGCCGCAGCCACCAAGCCATTGCTCGACAAACGACCGGGAGCCTGGAATGAACAGACTGCTGACGACAATGCTACTCGCACTCCTGACAGTGCCCGCGCAGGCGCAGGATGCCCCCATCGTTCATGACGCGGAATATTACATTCTTCAGGCCCAGAACGGCGAGAGATGGGCAGAAGAAGATGCCGCCCTTGATACGGCGCTGGCCGAAATACGCACACGCAATGACGGCAAGCCGCCGAACATATTCTATATCCTGATCGACGATATCGGTTTTGGCGACCTCGGAAGCGCAACCTTGAATGCCATTCGCGGCTACAGGACGCCCGCAATCAACGAGATTGCCAGCGAAGGCATGCGGCTGGCCCGCATGTACACCGAGCCCTCCTGCACGCCCACCCGCGTTGCCTTCATGACCGGACGCCAGCCCCACCGCAACGGCATGGGCAACACGCAGGTGGAGCTTTCAGGGTTTGGCCTTGCAGACGCGGAAGTCACGCTGGCTGAGGTCTTGTCGGAGGCCGGCTACAACACCTCGCATGTCGGCAAGTGGCACATGGGCGATATTCAGGCGTCCTGGCCGAACTTCCAGGGTTTCGACTATGCCGTATTCCCGATCCACCAGCAGGGTCAATTGACCATCTATCATGACGATGCCGCCGACGAGGAAGTCTCGATCGGCATTGGCAACAACAACTACGATGACCGCTTCACCCTCGACCGCTGGTTCAGAACCGACTCCTCCCGCCTCGTGACAGGTGTCGAAGGCACCCGCGACGAGCCGGTTCAGGAAGTGGAGATGGCGTCCGGCGAACGCTGGAACGAATCCAAGTACCATGAATTGAACGTCCGCTACCAGAACCAGGCGATGGAACAACTGCGCGAACTCGCCGCGAAGGACGAGCCCTTCTTCCTGCAGTACTGGCCGCTCTACCCGCTGACGGGTCCGCGCACCACGACGGATGAATACACAACCCCGAATGGCGGCATTTACGTTGAGAAGATGAAACTGGTCGACCAGTGGATCGGCGACCTGATGAGCGAAATGGACACGCTGGGTGTGGCCGACAACACCATCGTCATCGTCATGGGCGACAATGGCCATTTCACCAAGTATTCCCCGCAATCCGGGTATACCCCGATGATATTCAAGGGCGGCAAGGGCAAGACGACGGAAGGCGGTGTGCGCGTCGATGCTTTTGTGCGCTGGCCCGGTGTTATCGAGGCAAACTCGGTCGTTGGTGACATGGTGCATGTCAGCGACCTCTTCACCACCCTCGCCCGCATCGGTGGTGCATCTGACAACATCCCGACCGACCGCATCATCGACGGGATCGACCAGACATCGCTTCTGTTGAACGGCGAGGAATTCGGCCGCCGCGACTACGTTTTCCTCTACAACATCAACAAGCTGGAAGCCGTGGTCAAAGAGCAGTACAAGCTCGCGATCCCCGGCGGCAGCATCGAGAATGCCATTCTCGCCGACTTCTACGACCTGTTTCGCGACCCGCAGGAAAAATACCCGGTTTCAACGGAGATCGGAGCCTGGGGCAGCGCGAAATTCGTGAACATGCTGCAGCGCCATCTGATGCGGAAACAGAAATATCCCGACATGAAGCCGGATGTCGGCATGCCCTATGACGGGGTGACAAACCTGCGTCCGGAGACACAGGCGATGCTCGAGGAATGGATGTTCATGCGCACGTCACCGGAGCAATGAAGCGTGCATAAAAGCGTCTCGAAGTGAACCATCCTCACCTTTGACGGTGTTGCATTTCCGCCATGCTCCGGCACTTATTGTGCGCAGCCGGTGGCGACCGCATAAAGCATATGTTTAAATAAAATCAATCGGTTCGACTGAATTGATATGAAAATTCGGCAAGAAGGCAAGATTTCATGCGTAATTTTTACAGTATTTCTGCAAAAGCGTGCGGTCTGGGACTGACATTACTCGCAGCAAGCTTGCCTTTCTCAGCGTCAAACGCAGCTGATCTGCCGCAACCGGCCACGGAACCCGCCCTGGTAAACGAGCGGATCAACCGGGCCTGGGAGTTCATGATCGCCCCCTATTTCGTTGCCGCAAACATCACCGGAACCACCCAGGTCGGCCGGCTTCCGGCGACCGATATCGATGTCGACACGGGCACCATTCTGGAAAACCTGCGTTTCGGCGCAATGGTTCGGGCCGAAGCCCTCTACCAGCAAAAGGTCGGCGCGATGCTCGACATTGCCTATATGGGGCTTGGCGCCTCAGCAGATGTTCGGGCCGGTGGCGGACGCATCAGTGTCGGCGTCGACCAGCTGATCGTCGAGGGAATGCTGTTCTACCGGGTCTACAATTCGCCGCAGACCTCAGTCGACGTCTATGCCGGTGGGCGTTACTGGGACATCAATCTCGACCTCAACGCCCAGGGCACCTTTGTCGGCAATTTCGACATCTCGCGCGGCGACGACTGGATCGATCCCGTCGTCGGCATTCGTGCCTTCCACATGTTCAACGACAAATGGTCTGCCAACGCCAGGGGCGACATAGGCGGCTTTGGCGCAGCGTCCGACTTCACCTGGAACGTTCAGGGCGGTGTCGGCTACCACTTCAACAAGACGTGGTCGGCGCATATGCAATACAAGGCCCTGAGCGTCGACTACGACAACGACAAGACCGGCGTCAACAGCTTTGCCT
>JBCDEN010000822.1:0-1839 GCA_039179715.1 Pseudomonadota bacterium | reverse complement strand
GGGGAAGTTCTGACCGATACGCCCGGAATTGAGCAGGATTGTGCCGCTCGCTCCGTCATCGCGGCCATTGAAGGATGCGTTGAAGATATCAAGGACGGCCGGGCGTCAGCGCTTGTCACCAACCCAATCAACAAGGCGGCGCTTTACAAGACCGGCTTTTCATTTCCCGGGCATACGGAGTTTCTCGGTGCACTTTCCAAAAAGCACTGGCCCGGCGCCGACGCAAAGCCGGTCATGATGATCGCGGGCCCGGAGCTGATGGTCGTGCCCGTCACCATCCACATACCGATCCGGGACGTTCCCGATGCGATCAACCAGAGCCTGATTGTCGAAACGGCGCGGATTGCGGCCTCCGACCTGAAGGACCGGTTCGGATACACCGACCCGAGGCTTGCGATTTGCGGCCTCAACCCGCATGCCGGCGAAAATGGTTCGATGGGAAGCGAGGACGAGGACATCATCAAACCCGCCATCGAACACCTCAACGAAATGGGCATTCGCGCCACCGGACCGCATCCGGCGGACACCTTGTTCCATGCCGCAGCGCGCAAAGACTATGATTGCGTGCTCGGCATGTATCACGATCAGGTTCTGATTCCTGCCAAGACCCTCGGCTTTGACGACAGCGTCAACGTCACGCTCGGTCTCCCCTTTGTCAGAACGTCCCCCGATCACGGCACGGCTTATGCCATTGCCGGCAGCGGTGCCGCGCGCATCGACAGTTTTGCAGCTTCCGTGCGCATGGCGCGCGCCCTGTCGAACCCGCATTTGCTATAACTGCTCGACATGTCCCAGATCGACGACCTCCCCCCACTGCGCGACGTGATCGCGGCGCACGAGCTGAATGCCAGGAAATCGCTTGGCCAGAACTTTCTGCTTGATCTCAACCTCACCTCACGCATAGCCCGTTCTGCTGGCGATATCACCGATGCAACGGTTCTGGAAATTGGTCCCGGTCCCGGCGGCCTGACCCGGGCCCTGCTCGCCGCCGGAGCCCGAAAGGTTGTTGCAATCGAGAAGGACAGTCGGTGCCTGCCTGCATTGGCGGATATTGCCGGCCGCTATCCGGGCCGCCTTGACGTGGTCGAAGGCGACGCGCTTCAGCTGGATCCGGTCTCGCTGACGGGGACCGGTGCCGTCAGGATCGTCGCCAATCTGCCTTACAATGTCGGCACGCAGCTTCTCCTGAACTGGATCACGACACCGCAATGGCCGCCGTTCTGGTCCTCGTTGACCCTGATGTTTCAAAAAGAAGTGGCCGAACGCATCACGGCAGAACCGGCGTCGAAAGCCTATGGCAGGCTGGGTGTCCTGGCCGGCTGGCGATGTCACAGAGGCATTTTGTTCGACATCAGCCCGAAAGCATTCACACCGCCTCCCAAAGTCACCTCCGCCGTCGTCCACCTGACACCACGGGCGGATCCCCTGCCCTGCAACCTGAAGTCTCTGGAACGGGTAACGGCTGCTGCCTTCGGCCAGCGCCGCAAGATGCTGCGCGCAAGCCTCAAGGTGCTGTCGCGCGAAGCGGAAAGCCTGATCGAGGCAGTAGGGATAAAGCCGACGGCGCGCGCGGAGGAAATCGATATCGAGGGGTTTGTCCGCCTGGCGAACGCGTTCCCACCGCCGGCGGATTAGCGGCTTCGGGTCTCAGCCTCATTTATGGGTCCATCACCTAAGGCTGAGACCCGAAGCCGCTAATCCGACGGCGGTGGGAACGCGTTCGCCAGGCGGACAAAGCCCTCAATATCGATTTCCTCTGCGCGCGCCGTCGGCTTTATCCCTGTTGCCTCAATGAGGCATTCCGCTTCGCTCGACAGCACCTTGAGGCTTGCGCGCAGC
>JBCDEN010000200.1:0-6807 GCA_039179715.1 Pseudomonadota bacterium | reverse complement strand
GCAGGTCAACTCGGCCGACGACGTCCTCAAGGCGCTCGACAAGGCGGAAAACGACGGCCGCAAGGCAGTCCTCTTCCGCATCGAGACAAACGACACAACCCGGTTCGTGGCTCTGCCCATGAACCTGGCCTGATCAGGAACCGGTTCCTCCTGGAACCGGAACCTGACTGGCGGGACCGGCTTGCCCTCTGCCCCCAACCCCGACGGGCCGGTCTTCGCCATGGGTTTCGCCCGTAAACCCAGCCTGACTGGCGGCGGCGCCTCACATCCATTGCCGCCGCCAGCCATTCCATTTCGAGCTAACTCAAGGTAAAAGGGTTTCATGTTGCGGATTCTTGTTATCGAAGACGATCCAGAAGCGGCGAGCTATCTCGTCAAGGGATTGAGCGAACTCGGGCATACGGCCGATCATGCCGCAGACGGGCAGAGCGGTTTGGAAATGGCGCTGCACAGCAGTTATGACATTCTCATTGTCGATCGCATGTTGCCCAAGCTTGACGGACTTTCGATAATTCAGGAGCTGCGACAGGAAGAAAATCATACCCCCGTGCTTATTCTTTCGGCGCTCGGCCAGGTTGACGACCGGGTCAAGGGACTGAAGGCAGGCGGTGACGATTACCTCCCCAAACCCTACGCTTTCACAGAATTGCAGGCCCGTGTCGAGGCGCTCGCCCGCCGGCCCAAATCGTCCAGTCAGATCGAAACCACCTACACGGTCGGTGACCTGATCCTGGATCGCATGGCTCACTCGTGCCGGCGCGGTGAAACCGAAATCCCGCTTCAGCCGCGCGAGTTCCGGCTTCTGGAATACCTGATGCAGCATGCCGGTCAGGTCGTGACGCGCACGATGCTTCTGGAAAATGTCTGGGAGTATCATTTCGACCCGCAGACCAATGTCATCGATGTGCACATTTCGCGTCTGCGCGGAAAGATCGACAAGGGTTTTGAAACACCGCTTCTTCATACGATCCGCGGAGCCGGATACACCATCCGTGACGCGGCTCACTAGATTTGTCCGCACGACGGCGTTCAAGCTGTCCTTGCTCTATATCGCTGTTTTCACAGTCATGTCCGGCGTTCTGGTTGTCTATGTTTCGGAGAGCACGGACAATCTGATGTCGGAACAGGTCGTTCAGGCCGTGGATGCGGAACTGAAGGGCCTTGCGGATGTCTACGTGCGCGGCGGTATCCGCAATCTCGTTGAAACCATAGACGACCGCACACAGCACCCGGACGCCAGCCTGTATCTTCTGGTCGACTTCGCGGGGAACGCCCTTGTCGGCAATATTGCGCGCCTCCCGACGGTTGTCCTGGAAGAGGCGGACGGCGGATTGCGGCGCGTGCGCTATACGCTCCTTGGGCAGGGCACCGAGGATGTCGAGCGCCAGGCCATGGTGCGTACCTTCGAACTGCGTGGCGGCTTCCGTCTGCTCGTCGGACGGGACCTCGGCGACCAGTTGAGATTTTCCAACCTGCTCGCGAACGCGCTGCGCCTCTGGCTGGTCGTGGTGGTGGTCATGGCCGCGATCACGTGGTTTTTCGTCAGCCGGCGCGTGATGAAGCGGATTGACGACATATCCGCCTCCAGCCGGATGATCATGGACGGTGACCTCACCGAACGCCTGTCGCTTGCCGGAACAAATGATGAATTCGACAGACTGGCGGTAAACCTCAACGACATGCTGGACCGCATCGAGTTGCTGATGCAATCGATGAAGGATGTCACGGATAATATCGCGCATGACCTGAAAACACCGCTGACCCGGCTTCAGACCCGCGTGGAGACTGCGTTGCGCGATGCCAGGGGCGAAGACGGGTACCGCAACGCTCTTGAGAGCACGCTTCACGAGACGGATCATCTGTTGCGTATCTTCAATGCGCTTTTGCGGATCGCCCGCATCGAATCGATGGCACCCGGTTCGGTCATGGAACCAGCGGACATGAACCGGCTTGTTGCGGAGATCGCCGAACTCTACGAGCCGCTGATCGAAGATGAGGGCGGCCGCCTGGAAATCGATGTTGCGGACAATCTCGAAGCCGTTTGCAACCGGGATCTGATCAGCCAGGTTCTGGTCAACCTGATTGAGAACGCCTTGAAATATGGCCGACCGGACGACGGCTCACTTGTGCTGCGCCTGGCGGGGCGTGAAGAAGATGGCCGCGTGATGTTGTATGTGTCCGACAACGGACCCGGCATACCGGAAAAGGATCACGACCGGGTCATGGACCGCTTCGTCCGGCTTGAGGAGAGCCGCTCGGAACCCGGCACAGGCTTGGGATTGAGCCTGGTCAAGGCGGTTGCCCGCTTGCATGGTGGAGACTTGCGCTTCAAAAATGAACATCCGGGACTGTGCGCCCGCATCGATTTGACGCCGGTTTCGGATGAAAATGTCAGGAGCGGGGATGGAGAGGAAAGATCCGGTCGGACTGAACAGCACCGCGGCAACTGAGAGCGTGACGGGCGCGCTGATAGACCGCGTCAGGATCTTCCCTGAGGTGCCGGATGCGGCACGCGCTGCGCTTTTCGTCGACGATCTCCTCAATCACGAGGATATGGGGGCAACGTTCCGGTCCTGTTTTCACGACAAACCGGATGCCGAACGGTTCCTTGCCGGTGTTCTGGGCAATTCACCCTTTCTGCGCGACCTGGTTCTGTCCGACCCTGAAAGAGCTTTCGGCCTGTTGCACGAAGCGCCCGAGCAACGCGTACAGCGCCTGTTGCGCGAGGCCTTTGACGCTAAGGCGGAGGATGAGGCCTCGATCATGCGGCAGCTCCGGCGCCTCAAGCAGGATCTCGCCTTGACCCTCGGGCTTGCCGATATCGGCGGCGCAATCGAGCTGGATCAGGTGACGCGCGCCCTGGCCGGTTTCGCCGACGCCGCGCTGAACGCGGGGATCCGCTTTTGCCTCGACGATCTGGCACGGCGCAACAAGTTCGCACCTTGCGATTCGAATGCGCCGGAAACCGGCAGTGGTTTGATCGTTCTGGCCATGGGCAAACACGGCGCCAACGAGCTGAATTATTCCTCCGACATAGATCTTATCGTTCTTTACGACCCGGAAAAGACGCCGATGACCGGCGGGGCGGAGGCCCCGGTCGAGTTCGTCAGGATGACGCGCCGCCTGGTCAAGATCATGCAGGAGCGGACTGAGGACGGCTATGTGTTCCGCACGGACCTGCGCTTGCGGCCGGACCCGGGCGCCACGCCGCTGGCGATGTCCGTGCCCGCCGCGCTCGTCTACTACGAATCGCTGGGACAGAATTGGGAGCGCGCAGCGCTGATCAAGGCACGGGCCTGTGCCGGCGACATCCCCGCCGGCAAGGCATTCCTGCATGAAATCGTGCCCTTCGTCTGGCGGAAATACCTGGATTTCGCGGCCATTGCCGATGTCCAGTCCATCAAGCGCCAGATCCACATGCACAAGGGCCACAGCGTGCTGGCGGTTGCCGGACACAACGTGAAGCTCGGGCGTGGCGGCATCCGGGAAGTGGAGTTTTTCGTGCAGACGCAGCAGCTGATCGCGGGCGGGCGCAACCCGGCGCTGCGCGGCAGGCGGACGATCGACATGCTGAACGCTCTGAGCAATGCCGACTGGATCCGGCTGAAGACCCGCGACGAAATGCGGGATGCCTATGTGTTTCTGCGCAACGTGGAACACCGGATACAGATGTTGAACGACGAACAGACTCAGCTTCTGCCCAAGGACGAAGACGGCTTGAAACGCGTCGCCGCACTTATGGGTTTTCCGACTTTCAGTGCATTCGAGAGCGAATTGCTGCACCACATGCAGAAGGTCCAGCTGCACTACGCTGAGCTTTTCGAGGAAGAACCCGGATTGTCGTCGGAACTGGGCAATCTTGTATTCACCGGCGACGACAACGATCCCGACACGCTTGAAACATTGGTACGGCTTGGGTTCAAAAAGCCGGAAGAGGCCGCGAACATCGTCAAGGCCTGGCACTTCGGGCGGTACCCGTGCACGCGTTCAACCAAGGCACGTGAACGCCTGACGGAGATGCATCCAACGCTCATAGGTGCGCTCGCGGCAACGGACAATGCCGATGCCGCACTGGTCGCCTTCGACAGTTTCCTGTCCAAACTGCCCGCCGGCGTGCAGCTCTTCTCGCTTCTCAGGTCCAATCCGCAGCTTCTGACATTGCTGGCAACGACGATGGGGACCGCCCCGCGCATGGCCGAAACCGTCTCCAAGCGGGTGCATGTACTTGATGCCGTTCTGGATCCGGCCTTCTTCGGTGCCATGCCGAGCGTGCAGGAGTTCAGGGTGGGACTGGACCAGACCCTCTCGCAGGCCCGCTTTTACGAGGAGGCACTCGACCGGGCGCGTATTTTCGCCCAGGAACAGCAGTTTCTGATCGGCCTCAGACTGCTTTCCGACACGCTTTCGGCCGACCGTGTCGGCTTTGCGCTGGCGCGTCTTGCCGAAGTGGTGGTCGACAGGACCCTCGTTCAGGTGATCCGCCATGTCGCCGAAACACATGGTGTCGTGCCTGGCGGCAACATCGCCGTTCTGGCCATGGGAAAACTCGGCGGACGCGAGATGACCGCATCCTCGGACCTTGATCTGATCCTGCTTTATGAAGCGCCGGAAGACGTCAAGCAATCGGATGGCAAGCGGCCCCTGGCGATCACGCAATATTATACCCGTCTCACGCAAAGGCTGGTCACGGCCCTGTCGGCACCGACCGCGGAAGGTCTGCTCTATGAGGTTGATTTTCGCCTGCGTCCATCCGGAAACGCCGGGCCGCTGGCAACGAACTTGGACGGGTTCATTTCCTACCAGGAAAAGAGTGCCTGGACCTGGGAGCACATGGCATTGACCCGGGCTCGGGTGATTGCCTCGAGCTCCCCGGAATTTGCGCAGAAAATTGGCGACAACATCTGCGAAACGCTGAAGAAAGCCCGCGACACGTCGAAACTCGCCGATGACGTCCGGTCCATGCGCGCCCGCATCGAAAAGGAAAAGGGCACCAGGAATATCTGGGACATGAAGCAAGTCGCCGGCGGTCTCGTCGATATCGAATTCCTGGCGCAGTACCTGCAATTGGCGAATGCGCATGCAGCGCCGAGTGTCCTGGCTCAGGGAACCGAGGAAGCGCTGGAAAGGTTGCGCGAAGCCGGCTTTCTGGAACCGGCAGATGCTGCCCTGTTGCTGGAAGCGCTCCGGATGTACCAGCGGCTCACACAGGTTTTGCGGCTTTCGCTCTCGGGCGACTTCAAGCCTGCCGAAGCGCCTGGTGGCGTTCTCGACCTTCTGGTTCAGGCATCGGGAAGTCCGACTTTCTCGCGGCTGGAAATCGAACTTGCAGACCTGCAGGCGCAGGTGCGGGAGACATTTGTGAGGCTGATTGGCGCGGTCGAGGTGGTCGAGAGCTGATCCGCTGTTTCTCGCTGTCCCGCAAGGGTGACAAAACCCGGTGTCAAACCGGAGCGACAACACTCGAAGGTTCCAGAACCACTGCAATTCCCGACATTCGGACGGCTCGTCTCAATCCGGAAAGGCGCATTGGCGTGCTTGCGCTGTAACGCGCATCACAGGGGAAACCGCGCCTGACCCTCCATGTTCATGTCACGAACAGAACACGGAGCGATAAAATGGCACTTCATCGGGATTTGAAAACCGTCGCCGACTGGGCTTGGCTGAGACGCGCGGATCTGATGCGCACGGCTCTGGCCACCGGTCGGCCGAAAGGCCTGACGCATATGGCTGAGGACAACGACGCGGTCTGGGAAATCTATGGGTACATTTGTGGCGCTGCCGCCTGCAATCGACCTTCTCAAAGGACGATGGAGAAGTTCTCTGGAACGCTGAACAGGAAGCTGCAAGGCAAACTCCGCAATGTTGAATACCAGTGCCAGACCAATGACTGGACTGTAATGAGTAACCTGACCGATTTTCCAGAGTGGAGGGCCTGGGTCGGTGCATTCATCCACTTCATTAAGAAAAACAGGGTCGTCTGCAAGGAACGTGTCTATCTCAATCTGAAGGAAGAAACGCGCGCAAATGCATTCAGCGCGATCCTGAAGAAGATCTGGCATCTGCCCGGCTTGGACTGCGCGAAGGTCGCCGCGCCAGGCGCGACCAAGACCGACACTGTCGTGATTTACTGTGCCGATGTGGAAACGCGGCAAGAGGTCGTCAGGGTTGTCAAAAAGTATCAGAAAAAACACTTGGGGCAGTTCCGTTCAGAATTGCCAAAATTGGTAGCGACCGTCGGTATGGGCATCGGACATGGCGCCGAACCGCCGATCATCCGTCCGGAGCGACCGAATAGTGAGAGGTTCGTAGGGGGTGCCACTGACGGTCAGAGTTTCTCTTTTTATCGGGCAAGCCTCATCTTCATCGCGCTTGAGCGTACGCAGTTCCCGGAGAATATGAACCAGGACTGCCGCAGGGCTGGTGTCAATCTGAGCAGATTTCAGAACGCCAACCCGAGACACGGGATGCGGCTTGACATCGGCGGCGAGCAGAGAAAACGGGTAAATGCCGTTACACAAATGGCGCAGAAAACGGAGTTCGAACGGCGGATCGAAGAGATTTTCCGGCTTGCCGGACTGAATGCGGAGCATCCGGAAACACAGGGAGACGCGATTCTGAGCCCGACTGCAAATTGAATGAAGCCAGAGCTTTTACCAAGCAGTTTGGATCATTTGATGAGCATATCCGGTTCACTCGGCCAGGCGGGCTGCGAAGCGCGGTGCGGTGTTTCGGGCAAGCGGCGCAACGCTGCCGATGGGCTGCTTTCCTTCACCCGAAGGGCCGGTCTCCTTTGCCCGCTGACATCGT
>JBCDEN010000556.1:0-3395 GCA_039179715.1 Pseudomonadota bacterium | reverse complement strand
CAGCGTAACCGTGTCCACCTTGCAAAGGTTTTGAAAAAGGGCGCGAACGTTCTCCTGCTTGATGAGCCGACCAACGACCTCGACACCGAGACGCTGGCGGCCCTGGAGGATGCGCTGGAAAACTATGCCGGCTGCGCCGTGGTCATCAGCCACGATCGTATGTTCCTCGACCGTCTGGCCACACATATGCTCGCCTTTGAAGGCGACAGCCACGTGGAATGGTTTGAAGGCAACTTCGAGGACTACGAAAAGGACAAGGTCCGCCGTCTCGGCGCTCACGCCGCCGACCCGCGCCGGATCAAGTACAAGCCGCTGACGCGCTGAGTGTCGCAGGCAACACGACTTCGAGAGGCGGCCCCATTGGCCGCCTTTTTCATGTCGTCATCCCGGTCCTTCCCCGGCGGGAGACTAGGGATCGGTGAGCCGGGATCGCATTTATCTTGTCGCGAAGCCGCGGCACCCCGGTTCCGGCTCGCGCTGCGCTTGGCCGGAATGACGAAGGAGGGCATGCAGCCGCGCGCCTCAAAGATCCTCATCCTGAGGAAGCGCGGCGCGCTGTCTCGAAGGATAGGACGCTTGCTCTGACCGTGCCGCCAATCCTTCGGGCCAGGATCTGGCTCTCATTCCTTGTCATCCCTGCGCAGGCAGGGATCCAGTAACCTCTTGTCCAGCCCTCTCTTTCATGGGCCATCAACACGGACTACTGGATCCCGGTCTTGACGCATCCGCGGCAAACCGGGACGACAATAATGAAGCCCCTGAAGGGCAACAGGTTGCGACGGACCAGCTCCAGGGACGCTCGCCAATCCTTCGAGGCGGACCTTTCTGTTCTTCTCAGGATGAGGACGCATCTGGGTCCGCCTCGCTTTCACGCTCCCGGAGCCAAAAGTAAAGCGGCAGGGCGAGGGACAGGCCGACGAGCCAGACCGCCGGGATCGTGAGCCACCAGCCGCGTATACCGGCCTCGCGCGCGTCGCGCCACGACCAGATCCAGAAGACTGCACAGCAGATCAGGAGGTCGGCTGCGAACCCGCTTGCCGGTTTCGTGGCAAAGATCATGGCAACAAACAGCGGCAGGTCGATCCCGTTTTCTGCAATGAAACCGCCAAAGAAGATCCAGGGCACGAGCGTCCCCGCGATCGCGGCTGAAAGGTAAAGCGTTTTCATGACGTTTTCTCTCTTTGCTGATTTTGTGCAAGAGATGCTGGAAATCCGCATGCGTCTCAATTCCCCCGGAGGGAATTGGTTGTGACGAAGCACGGGGCGCAAGAGGCTTTTGCTTTACGCCGGCAGGACTTCGAGGGCATTCTTCAAAATGAAATCAGATCCTTGGCGAAGGTGATTCAAGTTCAGCCGATGCTTCAAGCCGTTTCCCCAATACTGTCGCGCATCCATCGCTACGATCCGGGAGCCCTGCGTCTGGTGCGGGGTCTGCATCTGACACTGGCCGTTATTGTTGCCGCGCTGGTTGCAGATCGCCTGGGCCAGCTTGCGCAAGGCGTACCGGGTTTTTCCCTTTCCGTCATTTGCGCTGCTGCGGCAGCGCATGTGCTGATGATCACTCCGGTGTCTGTCAAGAAGCGCGAGCTAGGTGAACTTGCGCGCTTTGGCTCGATCCTGACCGGATTGGCCGCCGTCGGTGCGCTGATCGGCACCTTGTCCGGCGCCAACGCTCCCCTGGTGCTGCAACTGATCTGGATTGCGGTCATCGCACTCGGTTTTGCGCTGGACGGCCTTGGACCGTTCTGGCTGCGGTCCGGGCGCATGATCTCGATTTTCTGGCTGTTCGTGTTCATGTCCAGCACGCCCCATTCGCCGGGCCTCTGGCTTCCGCTCATGACGGCCCTGGGCGTTGCGATTGCGATCCTGGTGCGGATCGGGCTTTGGCGGCCATCTGCGCGCCGCACATATGAACGGGTCGAGACGGCCAACCGCAAGGCGATCGCCGGCTATCTCGAACGTGCCGCCGCCGGCCGGACGCGCGGTGACAAAGCCAGCAGGGCAGCGCTCCACGATCTGGCAGGGCTGCGGGCAGAGCTGGAACTTTCGGCCGAACTGGCAGGCGAAGAAGGAGAGATTCGCGGTCTTTCCGCGGAAGCGGTTGCCATGATGCGCCTGGCGCTGGAGGTGGTGCGCAATGCGGTGGAGGCGCTCTCTGAAGACATGCGCAAGGACCTTCTTGCCAGCGACGCCTACCAGACATCCGTGGAGGAGCTCTTGCATCGGGTGCAAACCGGTCAGGACAGGCCGGGCGTAAAGCGGCCTGACGTGGAATGGGCGCGCGATGCGAGCCGGTTCGGCAAAAAGGACATGTTCCAGGTTCTCCGGATTGCGCAGGCTTTCGACCGATTATGGCACCTTGCCGACGGCGGCGAGGTGGTCGAGACCGCCGCAGAGGAGCCGTCCAAAGGCCGGGGAACCTCACGTATCTGGAGCCGGATCTCCTGGCGGCTTTCCCTGCAGGCGAGCGTTGCCGCCGCCGTCGGCTATGGCATCGGCCACGTCTTTCAGCTCGGCCACGCCTACTGGATCACGATCACCGTTATCGTTGTTCTGTGCAGTAGCCTTGGGGCGACCATCCAAAAGACGGTTCAGCGGAGCGCCGGAACACTTGCCGGTTTTGTCGTGGCGCTGATGCTGGAGCCGTTTCTGTCCAAGGTGCCGGAATTCAGGCTGGTCCTGATCGTGGCATTGCTGCCGCCGATTATCATCCTGTTCGAACGCAATTACGGCATCGCCGTCGGCATCATCAGTTTCCTTGTGCTGATCGGCCTGGAAGCCCTGACCGGTCTGCCGGTGTCCGAGTTCTGGGAGCGTCTGTACGACACGCTGATCGGCGCTGGCGCGGGGCTTGCTGCGGCCTGGCTCTTGTTCCCCAGGCGCAGCGGCGAGGGCGTCAAGGGGCTGGCAAATAGCTACCTGGTCTCATGCAAGGACTTTCTGTGTGCAAGTGAAGGCACGTCGGAATCGGATCAGGCCGCGTATTCATCCTTGAAAAAAAAGGCCCGTGACCTGATTTACGCCGCGCGGAACTACCGCGCCGAGCAGATCCCCTGGGCCTCGAGCGCACGCACGAGCGGAGACCTCGATGTCCTGGTGATCGTTCTTGCCGATTACGTCATCCTCTACCGCCAGGCCCGCGCGGCCGTGCACATGGAAGTCTCTCAGAACCGGCGGGACCCGTCGGTCGCAGAGCTGCTGGAGCGTATGGACAAACGTGTCCTGCAGGAATTCGATACGATTTTGCAGAACCGGGCGCAGCAGACAGTGCCCGGCCTCGCCGAGGAGTGGCTCGCTGCCATGCCGGCACCGGAACCGGCTGATATCGACCTCATGAGGGATTGGGTGGCGACACTCTACTACGCACGCAAAGTCGTGCGTTGCCTGGAAGGCCT
>JBCDEN010000008.1:0-20085 GCA_039179715.1 Pseudomonadota bacterium | reverse complement strand
CTCGTTTACGCGGCGCTTGTACTTCTTCTGCTCCTCGCCGTCCCGCTCCGGCGGGATCAGCGGCCGGTGGCGCAGACCGTAATAGAGATTTTCCCTGATCGTCCCGGTCCACACATTCACGGCACCGCCGACATAGGCAATTTCACGGCCGAGAGTGCTGTCGTTCAACTTGTCCAGATCGTGATCGCCGATCAGAACCTTGCCCGAAGCTGCGGAAACCAGGCCTGCTGCCAGTTGCAGCACCTCGGACCGTCCGGATCCGTCCGGCCCCACAATGGCACACTCGCTTTGCGCCGGCACGGTAAGCGAGATGTCCATGACCTCCTGACCGGCAGCGCCGCCGGAGAAGCTGACGCGCTCGAACTTGACGTCACCATCGAGCTTGACGTCGTCATCGGCGGTCAGGCGCTCGGTGTCGTAGATGTCCGGCGGGTCGAAATTCTCGACAACCGTCTGATACTTGACGCTGACATCCGCCGTCATCTGGTAGAAGGACAGAAGCAGCTTCCACGGCCCGGCAAGATCCTTGTAGGCCGCGATCACCGCCAGCAGCGCACCAATACTGAGATTGCCCTGGATGACCAGGTAGCCGCCGATCAGGTAGAAAAAGAACGGCGTCAGCTGGTTCATGAAATTGTTCAGGAACTTGATGAGGAACTTCCGATTGAAGATCTCGTAGCGGATCTTGAAGTTCTCATAGAGACGGTCCGAGATATCCGCCGAATGCCAGGCCGCGGCATCATTGGCGTGAATTTCCGCAACGCCGGTTATGCTTTCCCCGACCTTGTCTGCGATTATGCGCACGTTCTTGACCCGCTTGCGCGACAGAATGATGACCTTCTTCTGCAGCATCGGAATGACGTAGCCCTGGATCGGGTAAGAACTGACCGCGGCAAGACCAAGCAGCGGATCCTGCATGAAGATGAAGCCGAGCTGCACGATCAGCATGCCGCCCTGGTAAGCCGGAAGGGCAAAGGCCTCGCCGATGTAGCCGCCGACGTCCTCCACTTCCGATGTGATCATCGGAATGATTTCACCTGAACTGACTTTCCGGAAATGCGGCAGCCGGAATCTCAGAACGCGCTGAAACAGCTCGAAGCGCAGCCTGCGCAGCATGCGTTCGCCAAGCCGTCCCTTGTAGACGTTCAGATAGAACTTGAGCCCGTTGGAGACGACGACGAGGCCAAGAAAGGTAAGGCAAAGCAGGACAAGATAAGGGATCTGATCGAAGTCGAAACCAAATACGTCTCGAGGAAAATTGTCCCCCTGCACGGCATCATTGACGATGAGCTTAGGTAATTCTAGCAGGAAATAGACCACCGGATAGGTAAGTACGGTGACCATGAGGATAAATATCTGCTGGCGAGCACTATACTTCCAAATGAATCCAAATAGGCTTTTTTCCATTCGCTCGTCCAAACACTTATGGATCAATTATGTTCATTGTGATCATATTCGGTATATTAGCGACCCAAGATCGATGCGCCAGCCAGGATTAGCATTTGCCACAAGCAGTTTAAATCCGTCCGATACCGAAAACCTCATGTTCGTGAATATCCGGACGTGACAACCGTTGGTGATATGAGACATAAGCTCCCAGGGGCAGCATTACAAATCAGGGGCAGTATGAGTTCCAAGACGCCGAAAATTCTGATCTACAGCCACGACTCGTTCGGACTGGGTCACCTGAGACGATGCCGCGCGATCGCGCATTCCCTCGTCGGAGACTTCGACACCCTGTCCGTCCTGATCCTGTCGGGGTCACCAATCATCGGAAGTTTCGAGTTTCGTTCGCGCGTCGATTTCGTGCGGATTCCAGGCGTCATCAAGTTGCGCAACGGCGAATACACCCCGCTCTCGCTTCACATCAACATCGATCAGACGCTCGCTATCCGGTCCTCGATCATCGAGCATACCGCGAAAGTCTTCGAACCGGATATCTTCATCGTCGACAAGGAGCCGCTCGGCCTGCGCGGCGAGGTTCTGGGGACGCTTGAAGCGCTGAAACACACCGACACCCGGCTGGTTCTTGGTCTCAGGGACGTGATGGACGATACCCCAGGTCCTGAAGGAAGAATGGGACCGCAAGAATGTCTACCCGGCGCTCAGGGATCTTTATGACGAAATCTGGGTTTATGGACCGGAGGACATCTGCAATCCGCTCGAAGGCATCGACGTTCCCGACAGCGTCACGGACAAACTCAGATACACAGGCTATCTAAGACGCGAGCTGTCGACGTCTTCGCTCGATCAGCCGGCCGCAACTCCCTTCGGCGAGGAACCTTATGTCCTGGTCACGCCGGGCGGCGGCGGAGACGGTGTCGAGATGGTCGATTGGGTCATGCGCGCCTATGAGACGCGGCAGCGCCCGCTGTTTCCGGCGCTGCTCGTGCTGGGCCCGTTCATGCCTGCGGCGGCAGCCGCTCAGTTCAGCGAGCGTGCGGAACACCTGCGGGATGTCGAGATCATCCGCTTCACGCCTCAGATTGAACCCTATCTGGCCAACGCCACGGCAATCGTCGGCATGGGCGGATACAACACTTTCTGCGAAATCCTTTCTTTCGACAAACCCACCCTCATGGTGCCGCGTGTCCTGCCGAGGCGGGAACAGGCAATCCGGGCGGAACGGGCGGAACAAAGCGGTCTGCTCAAGGTGCTGCCGATTGACCGGTACCCGGATTCCGACCTGATGGCGAAAGCCCTGTCCGACCTGCCATCGCTCAAGCCACCCTCGTCCGCCAATGTCGACCGGCTCATGGACGGCCTGGATGTCATCTCCTCACGCGTCGGCGAGATCTTCGACATGAACCGCGCTGCTGACGCGCGCAAGCTGGTCAACTTCTAGGGTCAGGCCCGCTCCCAAAACATCTGGAAACTATCGCATATGTCCCGCATTGCCGTCGTGGTCAAAGGCTACCCGCGTCTTTCCGAAACCTTCATCGCCCAGGAGATGCTCGGTCTGGAGCGGCGCGGGATCGAGCTCTTGATCGTTGCTCTGCGGAAGCCGTACGATCCCTACATCCACGAGCTGCACCGGCAGATATCGGCGGAGATCCTTTATCTGCCGGAATACGTCAAAGACGATCCGGCAAGGGTTGCCCGCGCCAAAAGCTGGGCCCGCAAGCAGCCGGCCTATGCGGCGGCGAAGGAGCTCTTCGAGGCCGACTTCCGGAACCAGCCGAATGCCGACCGCCGCCGGCGCTGGGCGCAAGGCTGTGTTTTCGCACATGAGTTGCCCAGGGATGTCAGCTGGATCTACACGCACTATCTCCACACACCCTGCTCCGCCGCGCGTTATGCCGCCCATCTGTCGGGCCGCAAGTGGTCCTTTTCGGCACATGCGAAGGACATCTGGACGAGCCCGGAATGGGACCTGAAAACGAAGATCAACGATGCGGATTGGGGTGTCACCTGCACGCGCGTCAACGTGGATTACCTGGGTGGGCTCGCAAAGGAGCCCGGCAAGGTCGAGTTGCTCTATCACGGTCTTGATTTTTCGGGCTTCCCGGAACCGGCAGACCCCTATCCGATGCGCGCGGGCGACACCGAGCCGGTTCGGCTGGTCTCGGTTGGGCGCGCGGTAGAGAAGAAAGGCTATGACGATCTGCTTCAGGCTCTCGCCGTCCTGCCGCAGGACTTGAACTGGCAATTCACGCATATCGGCGGGGGAGAGCTGTCCGGGACCCTGAAGGAAATGGCCCAGTCGCTGGGTCTGGCTGACAGGATAACCTGGCGCGGGGCGCAGCCGCGTGAAGAGGTGATCGCCGCATGCCGCCAGTCCGATCTATTCATCCTCCCGTCCAAGCTTGCAAAGAGCGGAGACCGGGACGGGCTGCCGAATGTCCTGATGGAGGCGCAGTCAATGGGGCTTTGCTGTCTGTCGACGCGGGTCTCGGCCATCCCGGAGCTGATCCTTGAGGACGAGACAGGTGTCCTGGTCGATCCAGGCGCACCGGAGCAACTTTCCAAGGCACTGGAAACTCTGGTGAAAGACCCTCGATTGCGCCGCGACCTCGGCCTGGCGGCTGCAAGGCGCGTTCGGTCACATTTTTCAACCGATCCGGGTCTTGACCGGCTGGCTGCGAAATTTCGTAAAGTGGTGTGACAAGAACCGCCGGGTAAACCTGAATGAAAATCGCATTCACAGCGCCAATGAAACCGTTGGACCACCCGGTGCCTTCCGGCGACAGAACGATGGGACGGCTTATCGTGAAGGCGCTGGAGACCAATGGTCACGACGTTCAGATTGCAAGCACCTTCCGGTCCTGGCGCAAGGACGGTGCGGACGCGATTCAAAGAGATGTCCGGTCCCAAGCGCTTGAGGAAGCGGGCCGCATTGCAAATGCGTGGAAGTCTGCCGGCTACAGACCGGACGTTTTCCTGACCTATCACCTCTATCACAAAGCGCCTGATTGGATCGGTCCGGCATTGAGCGACCGGTTCGGGCTGCCCTATGCCGTCGTGGAAGCCAGCAGGGCGCCCAAGCGGCAAAGCGGCAATTGGGCGTTCGGGTTTGCAGCGGCCGATCAGGCGCTGGCACGTGCGGATGCGGTCGCCGCGATCCACAATGCCGACGTTGCCTGCCTGAGACCGGTCGTCGAGCCTGAACGGCTCCAGGTATTGCAGCCCTTTCTCGACGCCGCCCCGTTTCAGGCAGTCGCGCAAAAGGCCACGTCACCTGCTTCGGCTCCCTTGAAACTGCTTGCCGTCGGCATGATGCGCGAGGGCGACAAACAGCGGTCCTTTGAGGTTCTTGCCCAGGCCCTGGACGAACTCGCCTCCCTGCCCTGGCACCTGACTCTCATCGGAGACGGTCCGGCCAAGGATCATATCCTTGGTCTTTTTCCACCGCAGAGAACAACCTGGCTTGGGGTGCTGCCTGCGGACCGGCTTCCCGATCAATATGCCGTCCATGACCTGCTCGTCTGGCCAGCCATCCGCGAAGCTTTCGGTCTGGCGCTTCTCGAAGCCCAGGCCAGCGGAACCGGCGTGATCGCGGGGGATACTTTCGGCGTTCCCGACATTGTCCGCGACGGTGAAACAGGGCTTCTGTCTCCTGAAGGCGATGCCGGCGCTTTTGCTGCGAATCTCAGGCGCGTGATCGAGGACCCGGATCTGGCGGATGAGTTGGGACAGGCCGCACAGGCTCATATTGCCGCGAACCACACGCTCAGCGCGGGGGCGGCCAGACTGGAGAAACTGTTGCAGCGTGCCATCGGCAATCGCAGGCAGAGGGCATCGGAACAGTGACGTCAAAGGCCTTCATTCACGTTCAGCATCTCCTGGGCACGGGGCACGTCGTGCGTGCCGCTGGCATCGGCAGGGCTCTTGCTGCCAGAGGTGTCGAGGTCACGCTGGCCAGCGGCAACAGGCTTCCGCCGACGATTGACACGGCGTCCCTGAACGTCATCGAGCTGCCCGCCTGCAAAAGTCCGGATGCAGCATTCAAGCGCCTTGTCACGCTCGATGGCGAAGATATTGATGAACAATGGAAATCCCGGCGCGTTAAAGCATCGATTCAAGCATTTGACGCGAATGATTACGACCTTCTGCTCACGGAGACCTATCCGTTCGGACGCCGCCAGCTCGATTTTGAACTGACACCGCTTCTGGATCACGCGAAGGCAAAGCCGAGGCCACCGGTGATCGCCACCTCTATCCGCGACATTCTCGTGCGCAAGAAGGAATTGTGGAAAGAACAGTGGATGGCCGACCAGGCGCTGAAATACTACGACCGCGTGCTCATCCACGCCGATCCAGACTTCATCCAGCTCGGCGACAGCTTCCCGTTTGCCGGCGAGGTCGATCACCTGGTGCGCTATACCGGGTATGTCGGCGGTGAAAAGCGCCCTGCAGCGGAGGGAACGGACGGGGAAGACGAAGTCATCATTTCCTGTGGCGGAGGAGCGGTTGCTGAAGGATTGCTCGCAGCGGCCCTTGATGCCAGGCCGCTTTCGCGCAGGGCGCAAGACACCACCTGGCGCCTCCTGATCGGGCACGATGTTCCGGACCGCGCCTTCGAAGGCTACAGGAAAAGAGCGCCTCACGGCATACGGGTAGAGCGGGCGCGGCGCGACTTTCCCGAACTGCTGAAGCGGGCGCGCCTGTCCGTCAGCCAGGCAGGGTACAACACGGTTCTGGACGTCCTGATCGCGGATGCAGCCGCGGTGTTCGTTCCCTTCGCCCAGGAAAACGAGACCGAACAGACCCAGCGGGCGCGCGCCCTTGAACGCCATGGACGCGCGGCCGTTCTGGAGGAAAAAAACCTGTCTCCGGAACAGCTCGCGGCGGCCATCGACGATGCCCTTGCCCTTCCGCATCGTCCACACAAGGTGATGCTCGGCGGTGCGGATCGAAGCGCAGATATCCTTATGCAGGATATCGGTCGGTGCAGGAGCCGATCCGGGTTGTAGACGCGCCGGTCATTTGGAGGAAGTCTTGATGGAGTTGCGTCATTTCAAGGCCATGAACGAGGTTCACGAGACCTCCGGTTATGTTGCCGCGCTTGAAGCATTCGACGGCATTGCGCAGTTGCAGGAACTGAAATCCCTCGCCCGTGCGCACGGCGGAATTCATCCGGGCGGATCTGTCCTTGATGTCGGCTGCGGCTTCGGCCTGGAGACCCTGCGCCTTGCCGAAATGATCGGACATTCGGGGAGGACCGCCGGGGTCGATATCAGCCAGGAGTTCATTGCCGAGGCGCGGATGCGCGCTGAAAAGGCGGGCGCGGCAATCGACTACAAGGTTGCCGACGCGCTTGAGCTGCCCTTTGCGGACGGTACCTTCGACAGCGTTCGGGCGGAGCGCGTGCTCATTTACATTAAAGAGTTGTCGACCGCGTTGTCAGAAATGAAACGGGTTGTGAAATCGGGCGGCCGCATCGCCCTGATCGAGCCGGATTTTTCAACAACCACGATCAATGTCGGCAACCGCCGGCTGATGCGCCGGATCGTGGACCATGAGACTGGTGTTGCTGTTGAACAGAGCTGGTTGCCGGGGCCGCTCGCCGATGCGCTTTCCGTCACCGGGTTTGAAAGCATCGAGATCGCCACGCGGGTGCTGATTTTTCCGCAAAATCTTGGTGCAGCCTATTTCAGAAGTATCGGCGTTCATGCGCAAGAGGCCGATCTGATTTCGGCAGCAGAGCTTGATGAATGGCAAGATGACATTGACAGACTGAGAGAGAGGGACCAAGTCTTCGCAACGATCGGCTACTTTCTTTTCACCGCAACCGCTTCCTGATCCAACCGTGACAGCAGACACT
Source organism: Pseudomonadota bacterium (assembly GCA_039179715.1). Lineage (GTDB taxonomy): Bacteria > Pseudomonadota > Alphaproteobacteria > Rhizobiales > Stappiaceae > Roseibium. The sequence continues at coordinate 12,821 of JBCDEN010000008.1, read as the reverse complement.
TCCACCCCCGGCTTTCACCGTTTCACCGACGAACTCGTGCGTCACCTCGACTGGTTCGCCGAGCGCGGCCGGAAGGTCTCGTTCTGGTGGCGCGATGACGATGCGATCGAACCGACCCCGGCCCTCGAGAGGATGCTTGCACTTGTCAATGAACACGAGGTTGACCTGGCGCTTGCAGTCATTCCGAAGGATGCGACGGCGGCCCTCGCTGAGCGCCTTGCCGATGAACCCCACGCGTTCGTGCTGCAGCATGGCTGGCAGCACAAGAATTTCCAGCTCAAGGCATTGGGCGAAAAGGCCGCGGAACTCGGCTCAAGGCGCGACCCCGATGAGCTGATGGGCCAGTTGAAGACGGGAAAGGCGCGGCTCGACAGTCTTTTCGGCGACAAGTTCATCCCGGCAATCGTGCCGCCCTGGAACCGGATCGCGCCCGGGATTTCGCGACGCCTGCCCGGCATCGGTCTTCCGGGCCTGTCCACCTTCACCTTTTTCAATCCCCCGCGCGCGCATCAGGTGCAGTCGCATATCGACATCCTGAAATGGAAGAAACCGGTGCGCTTCATCGGCTGGGAAAGCGCGCGCCTGCGCTTCGACCTGCAGCTCACCCGGCGCCGCAACACGGGCAGTGAACCGGTTGGCCTGCTGACCCATCACCTCGCCCATGACGATGCGAGTTTCGAGTTCCTGGAAAAATTCCTAGCCATCGCCGCCCATCACGACGGCGCAGAGTGGCCGCGTGTGAAGGACTTGTTTGGCTGAGTCGGGAAGCGCTTTGCCAACGTTTTATGGGATGCCGGTCAACGATCGTTTTCAGGACAAACAAGCTGTCCGTCGTCAGCCAATGCCGAACGCTGATCTGGGGCCCAGACATCTGCGTGAGCGAAGCGAACACTCTTGCCGATACGACCAGAATTTGACCTGCGTGCGACAAACCGGGAGGACACAGCGGATGCCAGTCGCGCTTGCAAAGACTGTCCGACCTGAGCTTAGGGCTACATTCATCTCCCAGCGCCAGCCTCTGCAGTCTTGTCAACGTAAATTGGATCCCCGATCAAGTCGGGGATGACGCTGGATCTTTCCGGAAAAGCCTTGCGGGCCTCGAACGTGTGGAGTGAGAAACTGACACAGGAGCCTTCATTCCGCCGCTGCTGCCGTCTCCTTCAAGACCTTGCCGTACTGTTTTCTGAGCAGCGCCAGTTTCGGGTCGATATAGGTCTTGCAGAACGGTCGTTCCGGCCCCCTGGCGTAATAGTTCCGGAAACGCTCGTCGGAGGGTTTGAAGGCGGCCAGGGTGAGCACGCAGGTCACCAACGGCTCTTCAAACTGCGTCTGCAGTGCGCGCAGCGTGCGACCGACCTTCACGCCGGTTCCCGCGTCGTAGACATAGATTGCCGACCGGTATTTGCCGCGCATCTTGTGGCGGGACGTGCTGGAATGCGTGCGCAAGTGGATTTCGACAAGGCTCTCCAGCGGCAGCACGGAAGGGTCGAAAGTCGCGATGACGGCTTCCGACCAGGCATCCTCGGGCGGGTCGGAGCGGATGAAGCCCTGCTCCACGCTCGACACACCGGCGAGTGCCTGAAAGACCGCTTCGGTGCACCAATGGCAGCCGCCGCCCAGCCCGATTTTCAATTTTGCCTCCAGTGACATGTCTTGAGTTCCCAGTCTGCCAAAGAAAGTCCTTTGCGGAAAATGCCTTGGCGAAGATTCCCCCAGCGCAGTTTCACCGGAATTTCAAATGCGGCCCTTGGCGATGCGCCCATCCCAATTTAGGATCGTGTCCTTCTACTGCCAATGGAGCCCTCCATGCCGCATCATCACGATCATGAGCATTCCGAGTTATCGGATATCGAATTGCGGGTCCGCGCACTGGAAACGCTTCTGACCGAAAAGGGCTATATCGACCCGCCGGCACTGGACGCCCTGATCGAGACTTACGAGACAAAGGTCGGGCCGAAGAACGGAGCGAAGGTGGTGGCGAAGGCATGGGCGGACCCGGACTACCGGTCGCGGCTGATGGAAGACGCGACCGCGGCAATCGCCGAGCTTGGGTTCGTCGGACGTCAGGGCGAGCACATGGTAGCGGTCGAAAACACCAGTGCGGCACACAACATGGTCGTCTGCACCCTGTGTTCCTGTTACCCGTGGACCGTGCTGGGCCTGCCGCCGGTCTGGTACAAGTCAGCGCCTTACCGGTCCCGCGCGGTGCGCGACCCGCGCGGAGTCCTGGCGGAGTTCGGCGTGACGTTGCCAGAAGACATGGAAATCAAGGTCTGGGATTCCACCGCGGAAGTCCGGTATCTGGTCGTGCCCGAGCGGCCGCAAGGTACGCACGGCTGGTCGGAGGAAGACCTGGCCGAACTCGTCACCCGCGACAGCATGATCGGAACCGGGCTGGCATGCGACCCGGCCAAAAGGGAGGATGCGGCTTGAACGGGGCGCAGGACCTTGGCGGTCAGATGGGCTTCGGCCCGCTCGAACTTGAGGACAACGAACCGAACTTTCACGCCAAGTGGGAAGAGCGCGCCTTCGCGCTCACCCTTGCGATGGGCGCCACCGGAACCTGGAACATCGACAGCTCCCGGTTTGCGCGCGAGTCTCTGCCGCCCCCGGTCTACCTGACATCGAGCTATTACAAGATCTGGGCGCTCGGACTGGAAAAGCTTCTGATCGACAACGGTCTGGTCAGCCCGGAAGAGATTGACGCGGGAAAACCGCTTGGGCCCAGCCAGCCGCTCAACCGTGTCCTGAAGGTCGAAAGTGTTGCAGCGACCTTGCAAAAGGGCGGTCCGGCCGACCGTCCGGAAACACAGCCCGCACGCTTCAACCCGGGCGACAGGGTCCGGACAAGACGCATGAACCCTGAACATCATACGCGATTGCCGCGCTATGCGCGCGACGCGGTCGGCACGGTGGAAACGGTTCACGGCGTCCACGTCTTCCCGGATACGAATGCGCGCGGCCTGGGCGAACAGCCGACCTGGCTTTACGGCATTGTCTTCAGGGGCACCGATATCTGGGGACCGGACAGCGATCCGAACCTGACCCTCCGGCTTGACCTCTGGGAGCCCTACCTTGACCTTGCATGATGCGCTCAAGGCAACCCCGCGTCTGCCGCTTGACGAGGATGGCGGCCCGGTCTTCGAAGCGCCCTGGCAGGCACGCGTCTTTGCAATGACCGTCCAGGCTCATCAGGCGGGCATGTTCGAATGGACGGAATGGGCCGACACACTTGGTGCGGAGCTTGCCAGGGATGGCGATGGCAGCGGCGAGACGGCCGGCTATTACGATCACTGGCTCAATGCGTTTGAAAAGATCCTGAAATCAAAGGGCATTGCGGGAGCGGGACAACTGAGTGCGTTGCGGCAGGCATGGGATGCGGCTGCGAGGGCGACACCGCATGGCGCGCCGATCGAGCTGAAAAGGTGACCAAACAAAAATGAAGCTGAAGGTGCCTCCTCCCCTGGTTCTGCTCGTTGCGGTGACGATGACATTCGCGGCCGCGTCCTGGTTTCCGGGCCTGACCTTCAAGTTTCCGGGCCAGTTCGTTCTGGCGGCGATCCTGTTTTTCCTGGGCCTGATACCGGATGTGCTCGCACTGCTGACATTCGTCCGCAAGAAAACGACCGTAAACCCGATGACCCCGGACAAGTCGACAACGCTGGTGACCGACGGGATCTACCGGATCAGCCGCAATCCGATGTATCTCGGCCTTCTGTTTCTGCTTGTCGCCGCCTCGCTTTACTTCAGCAGTTTCCTTTCGGTCCTGATCATTCCGGTCTTCATCTGGTACCTCACGGAATTCCAGATCAAGCCGGAAGAAGAGAGCCTGAAGCAGGTGTTTGGCGACGATTACGAAAGCTACCTGAAGAAGGTGCGCCGCTGGGTTTGACGCTCCTGCTCACCTGCCCATGTAGAGCCCGGCCCGATCCTTGAAGGCATCGGCTGCAAAGCGCAGGAATGCCCGGATGCGTGCGACATTCTTCAGGTCGGGATGAGTCAGCACCCAGATATCGAGATACCGCGACGGTTCCATGCCCGGCAGCCTGACGAGATCCGGGTCCGGATCACCGAGGAAACATGGCAACCGGCCAATGCCCATGCCTGCCTTGACCGCCGCAAGCAGCGCAATCATGTCATCTGCGACAAGACTGATGAAAGCGGACGGGTATCGCGACCTGATTTCCTTCGACACGCCCTGCCCCCACCACTTGAAAGTGACGCATGGCATGGGCGCGCCGCCGTGCTGCGTTTCCATGACCTGCCGGTGTTTACGCGCGAATGAGCGGGACATGTAGTAGCAGCGGTTCTGACCGGACGCCAGGCGTCCGAAAAGCGTGTCTCCCGGATTGTCCGTCACCCGCACCGCAATATCCGCCTCACGGCGGTGCAGGCTGAGTTTCTCGTTCGCGGCAATCATCTGCAGCTCGATGCGCGGATGCCGTTCGGCGAATTGCTGCATGATTTCCGCAAGCTGCACCTGAAACAGAAGCTGTGCCGCTGTCACGCGGAGCGGACCTTCGAGTTCGGAATCCTGCGCGGTGATGCGGGTGTCGAGCGCCAGCACTTCGGCTTCCATCCGCTTGGCCGCGGCGACGGCCTCTTCGCCCGCCGCCGTCGGCACGAAGCCCTCGGGGAGCCGTTCGAACAGTCTCGTTGCCATGCGGTCTTCAAGGGCGGACAAGCGCCGCGACACCGTGGAATGGGTGACACCAAGTCCCCTTGCCGCCTTGGTCACATTGCCTGCATTGGCGACGGCCAGCACGAATTTCAAGTCATCCCAATTGTCCATGTGGTATCGATTGCCCCTAATTCGACAATATCAAACACTTTTTTCAAGATGGTGCATTTTTGCACAGCCCTGTTTGAAATTTGATGAATTTTTCGCAGAGGCTGTTCGGTTTAGTGTTTCTCCATCTTGAAACCGGAGACTTCAAATGACCGTACAAGCTCTTGCCATGATCACGGTGACCGACAGGGACACCCTTGGCGCCTATCGCGAGAAAGCCGCCGACGCGCTTGCAAAGCACGGCGGCAGTGTTGTGGCCGCAGATCCGGAAGTGACCGTTCTCGAAGCCGCCGGCGACACGCCGAACATCGCCGCATTGCTTTCCTTCCCGAGCATCGAAGCCGCCAAAGCCTGGCGCGAGGACCCGGCTCTAGAGCACATCCACGCCCTTCGCAACAACGGTGGCAAGTCGACGATCGTGGTTCTGCCGGGATGACGTCGCGAAGACGATGGGCTTGCGCATAGGAAGACGCCGCGGGGACAGTATTGATTGCCACGCCGACGATAACTTCCCCGGAGCGTCATCCCCGGTTTGACCGGGGATCCAATCCACGCTGCCTCGAGCGGATGAGCCAAGATCCGGAACAAAGGCGTCCCTTTGCCTCGCATTCCTGTGTCACTGGAAAAAAGGGGATCCCGGCTCTCCGCCAGGCTGCGTCCGGGATGACAAAAGGCCGAAAGTATCCGTCATTGCGGACAAGTGCAGCGCCAGCTGCGCGCCGATCCGGAAACCAGATGTATTTCGCGCCAAAGGCGCGGCTTATTCTGCACGTATCGACAGGAGTGTTCGCTTCGCTCACACAGATTGCTGGACCCCAGATCAGCGTTCGCCATCGCCTCTCTTGTCTGGAATGACGTTGGGGGAACGCCACGCCCGACACCGGCGGTCCACCTGGGCTCTTTCGAACGACGAGCTCAATTGTGTTCAAACGAATTCATGACACCAGAGGTTTGAGGCAAGTGCGCCTCACTTGACCGGCTTGACCAGGCGCATGCGCCAGGTGACGCCTTTCTTGTCGGACACGAGGCGGTAGTCGTCGAGGACCTCCCACTTTGCCACATCGTCGGTCGCCGCCCAGAGACCGTTGATCAGCCTGTTGGCACCGGACTCAGGCCGTTTCGGGGAATACATGGACAGCGCAATGACACCGTCCCTCTTCAGGAAGGGCACGTAGCGGCTGACGACGGCGGCCGGGTCGTCGGCGAAGTGCAGCACTTCGTTGAAGACAATCGCGGAGAAGGTCTCGCCTGCCTGCGGTTCGAAGGAGTGCATGTCGCCGGCCCGCAGAGACGCGATCGAGGGATCGACATTGGCGATTTCAAGCGAAGCCGGGGAGAGATCCATGCCGACATAACGCTTGATGCCCATCGGCTGGAGACGTTCGTAAAGAAGCCCCTCGCCGCAGCCGATATCCAGAACCTCGTCCATGGAGCCCGTCTGGGACAGCCACATGCCGATGATGCCGTAGCGGCCGCTTTCGGGAAGCGAGCGCAGAAAGGCCCAGCGCCCGGCTTCGTATTCCTCGTCCCAGCCCTCGGCGGTGGTTGCGTTTTTCGACATGACGGCTTCCTGACAGCAAAGGCGGGCCGCAGCGGCCCGCCGGATAGTTTCCAAATTCAAGGCTTCACTTATAGGGATCTGCCGCGTCGCGCAAACCATCGCCGAGGAAATTGAACGCAAGCACCACGATAATGATCGGGATGACCGGCGCCATCAGCCAGGGATAGACGGTAACCACCGAGATATTCTGCGCCTCGTTCAGGAGAACGCCCCAGGAGACCGCCGGGCGGCGCAGTCCCAGGTTCAGGAAGGAGAGCGCCGTTTCGCCCAGGATCATGGCCGGAATCGACAAGGTCGCGGAGGCGATGATGTGACTGGTGAAGCCGGGCAGCAGGTGCCGCGTGATCACACGTTTCGGCTTGGCTCCCATGAGCACCGCCGCCTTGGCGTATTCCTCCTCGCGCAGCGACAACAGTTTTGAGCGCACCGCGCGCGCCAGCCCGGGCCAGTCCAGCAGCCCCAGAATGATGGTCAAGCCGAAATAGATCCAGATCGGGCTCCAGGTCACGGGCAATGCCGCCGACAGGGCCATCCAGAGCGGCAGTTCGGGAAGCGAGCGGATAATCTCGATCATGCGCTGGATCATGCTGTCCAGAATGCCGCCGAAGTAACCGGCAATCCCGCCAAAGAAGAGCCCGAGCACGATGGAAATGGTGACCCCGACCAGGCCGACCGTCAGCGAAAGCCGGGCACCGTAGACAAGTCCCGAGAACTGGTCGCGGCCGAGACGGTCGGTGCCGATCAGGAAGAGCGTTCCGCCTTCCGCGGGGCAGAACAGGTGGAAATCAGCGTCGAAGAGCCCCCAGAACTCGTAAGAGTCGCCACGACAGAAAAAGCGGACGCGCTGCACGTCATCGGTGTTTTCCGTGAACACCCATTGCAGCGTTTCCATGTCGATTTCGGAGGACATGCCATAGACGAACGGACCGACCAACGAGCCTTCATGGAACAAATGCACGGACTGGGGCGGTGCGAACAGATGCAGGCTGTCGCGTGAGTTCGGGCCATAGGGCGCGATCACTTCGGCAAACGGCACGCACATGTAAAACAGGATCAGAACGACACCGGACCACACGGCGATCTTGTGGCGCTTGAACTTCCACCACATGATCTGCCACTGGGACGCCTGGAAAAAACGTTCCTGTTCCGCCGTCATTTCCTCCGTGACGGCCGGATTGAACGGCGTTGGGTCGACATAGTGCTCGCCTTTGCGCGCGGGCGCGCCGTCATTCACATCCATACTCATGACGACGCCCTCCCGCCAAGTCGGATGCGCGGGTCAAGAACCGCGAGCAGCAGGTCGGATATCAGCATGCCGATCAGGGTCAGCACCGCCACGAACAGCAGGATAAAGCCGGACAGGAACTGATCTTGAGACTGCAGCGCCGAAAGCAGGATCGGCCCGACGGTCGGCAGGCTCATCACGACAGACACGATGACCGAACCGGACACCATCGAGGGGATCAGGTTGCCGATGTCCGCGATGAACGGGTTGATCGCCATGCGCAGCGGATACTTGATCAGGAGCTGGTTTTCCTTCAGCCCCTTGGCGCGGCCCGTGGTGACATATTGCTTGTGCAACTCGTCGAGCAGGTTCGCCCGCAATCGCCTGATCATGGCGGCGGTGCCGGATGTTCCGATCACGATCGTCGGTACGATCAGATGCGCGAGCACCGACATGGCCTTGTCGAAGCTCCAGGGCTGGTCGATGTATTCGGGCGCCATCAGGCCGCCGACCGACAGTCCGAACCATTGATTAAACAGATAAAGCAGGATCAGGGCGAGCAGAAAGTTCGGCGTTGCCAGACCGATATATCCCAGAAACGTGAAACCGTAGTCGCCCCAGGAGTATTGCCGCGTCGCCGAATAGATGCCGATCGGAAACGAGACCACGTAGACGAACAGAATGGTCGCGAAATTGAGGACGATTGTCAGCGGCAGCGTCGGCCCGACAACCTGATCAACCGGTTTGTCGAACTCAAAGGACCAGCCCCAGTTGCCCTGAATGAGGCCATCAAATCCATGCGGGCCGGGCCAAAGACCAACCCAGATCAGATAGCGCTCGAAAAAGGGCCGGTCGAGCGAGAACTCCTTGCGCAGGAATTCAAGCTTGGCAACCGACGACTGCTCGCCGGAGGACTTGAGAGCAGCGATCTGGTTGGAGATGTAGTCACCGGCAGGAAGTTCGATGATGAAAAAAATCAGGAAACTGATCACCAGCAAGGTGGGGACCATCATGAATATCCGACGAATAATGTAATAGAGCACCTATACTCCCCTTACCCCGACGCGACCGTCGCAACACCGGCATTTGCGCCGCACGCGCACATGACGGTGACTTCCTACCGGGGTTCTGCGGTACATCCGGCACATCCAACCGGCTGCCGCCCCCTCACATTCGGTGTCAATTGCGTCCGCGACGCAATCGACCCGAAACTTCAGTTCCTGTTTGCCACAAACTCACCACGTCTTCCCGCGTTCTGGCAAGTCAACAAGTGCGGATAAATGTCCGCGCGGCTAATCGACTCCTCGTCTGATGACACAGTTTTCGATTAGCGGCGCGAATTTTGCAATCAACCAGAGGTCGGCCTATTCGCTTAAATAGAATTCGTCCATCCGGTGGATGCCGAAATGCGCACCCGGGTCCCAGCCATAAATGCCCTCAAGCGGGACATTCTTGACACCCTTGATGACAACCGGCTGACGGACGCCTGACACCAGACCGATATGGATGGTTTCCTCGGCATGGATCTGAAGGATCTCTTCCCAGATCTTGGTGCGTTCCTCCGGTGTCTTCGACACGAGCCAGGACCGGTAAAGCTCCATCAAGCGCTCGGCCGGCGGCCAATCGGGCTTTTCGCCACCCTCGCCCTGGGTTTCGTAGTAGTCACCCCAGGAATGCCAGGACAATTCGTCTCCACGAACCGGGACATAGTCGGACGGGGGCATTTCCGAGGTGGGAATGCCGTTTTCGAAGCCCCACCAGACGGACATGACAAGATCGCCCGCAATGGCGCGCTCTCGCATGTTGTCGCGCTGGCTTGGCTTTGCAAACAGCTTGACGCCGATCTCGCCCCACATTTCGCCGACCAGTTCGAGGGCATCTTCTTGAACCTGCGCCTCGCCGGCGGTCTCGACGATGATCTCGAGCGGCCTGCCGTCGGGAAGCAACCTGATACCGTCTTCATCCCGCTCGCTCAGGCCGATCTCGTCCAACAGCGCGTTTGCCTTTTCCGGATCGTAATCGGCCCACTTGCTTGTCAGGTCCGGCGTGTAGAGGGGACTTGCCGCAAGGACGGTGTCGTTGCCTGGCGTGCCGAGACCGAAAAACAGGACGCGATTGAGCAGTACCCGGTCGATCCCCAGCGACAAGGCATGCCGGAAGCGCGAGTCGCGCAGAAGTTCGCGCCAGACCGGGTCTTTTACCGTCAGGTTCGGCTTGATGGCGATTTCAGATCCCTTGCTGTTCGACCACAGGGCCGTTTTGTATTCGTTCTGTTTCTCGCCCTTCTTCAGAACCGTGATGTCGGCGAAACTCAGGTTCCGCGCCTGAAGATTGCTTTCTCCGGCCTGCGCTTTTGCCGGAATCAGTTTCCCGTCAGCGACCGTCATGATGACTTCGTCGATATAGGGAAGCTGCTGACCGGTGCTGTCGACGCGATGATAATAGGGGTTCCGCTCCAGGATGAAGCGCAGGTCACTGTCGTCGCGCTTGCGGACCCAGGGCTGCAATGTCGGCAGATCGACATTGCGCGCGTTATACATGTCTTCTTTCTTGTTGTGCAGCGGTGCCCAGCTGCGGGCCTTCACCTTCTCCGCTTCCTTGGAAATGAGATCCGCATCGCCGTATTTTTCATGGAATTGCCGCAGGTAGTGGGATGGCCGGTAGATGAACGGCGGCCGGGACTTTGCCAGTTCCGGCAGGAAAAGCGGGTTTGGCTCGTCCCAGGTGAAGCGCACCGTGGTGTCGTCGAGCACCTCGAACTTCGGGCCCTTGCCGTTCACAAGGAGAAACGGCGGCAGACCCGACGGGGTCAGATTTTCGTCGCTGACGATGTCCTCGAAGTAATAGCGGATATCCTCGGCGTCGAACGGATCTCCGTCGGACCACTTGTGCCCCTTGCGCGTCTGGAGAGTGAAGATCCTGCCGTCTTCCACGTCAACGGACGCGAGAATGTCGGGCACCAGTTCAAGCTTGTCGTTATAGCCGACCAGACGCGAATATCCCCACACATTGATAAGGCGAACGTCCTTCGCCCGGCCGATCAGCGTGTCGAGAGACCCGCCGTGCTTGCCGACTTCCCGTCCCTTGGCTTCCAGGTCGACGATGAGCGGTTCGGAAGGAATGCGCTCTGCGATCGGCGGCAGCGACGGGTCAAGACCCGGCGTCTCCTTCAGTTCCAGCGCCGCCAGCGGCGTTGAGAACAAGGCTGCCCCCACCAGCAACCCCGCTCCTTTCAGATGTAGAAAATTCATGCTGCAGTCCCCTCAAGTGCCCCGGGATTCTTCAGTCCGGGTGCGCAAACAAAATGATCTGGCTCCATTTCCACCAGAGACGGCACTGTACCGTCGGATATCCGGAATGGCTCCGGCCATAAATCCGGCTCGCTTGCCCTGTTGGCGTCGAGCGCGGCGAAATCCAAAGGTGCCGACAGATCCGGCTCCGGCACGGCAGACAAAAGTGCCTGCGTGTAAGGATGAAGCGGATTGCCGACGACAGTTCTCGTTTCACCCATCTCGACAAGACGGCCACGGCACATGACCGCTATTCGGTCTGCAACATAGTCGACCACGGCCAGGTTATGGCTGACGAACAGATAGGTCAGGTTGAGGTCGCGTTTCAGATCCTGAAGCAGGTTCAGGATCTGCGCCTGAACGGAAACGTCCAGCGCCGAGGTCGGCTCGTCGCACAAGATGAATTCGGGATTGAGCGCAAGCGCCCGCGCGATGCCGATGCGCTGCCTCTGCCCGCCGGAGAAGGAATGCGGGTAGCGGCGCAGGAATCTCGGGTCAAGGCCAACCAGGCTCATCAGGTTGCGGACGCGTTCGGCGCGCTCCTGCTGGGTTCCGATCCCGTGCACTTCAAACGGCTCAAGCAGCGTGTCGTTGATGGTCATGCGCGGATTGAGCGAAGAAAAAGGATCCTGGAAAATCAGCTGAACCCGGCGGCGGTAGTCCATGAGGTCCGCGCCTTTGAGGTTGGCAACGTCTTCCAGTCCGTTGCCCCGATTGTAAAGAACTTCTCCACCCTCGATATTGAGCGCCCGCAAGATGGCTTTCGCCGCGGTGGTCTTGCCGGAACCGGACTCGCCAACCAGCCCGAGACATTCGCCCCTGCGGATGGTCAGGCTGATATTGTCCAGCGCGGTCATGGTTCTGGTCTTGGCACTCAGGAGAGAGCCCTTGCGCAGCGAAAACCGTTTCGTGACATTGCGCATCTCAACCAGTGGCTCGCCCGGTTTCACGTCGCATTGCGGCCTGTTGCTGGTCAGGTCTTCGGCCTTCAACTCGATCGGGCGAATGGGAACAAGGCGCTCGTCCTTGTCCATATGGAAGCTCGGGACCGCGTTCAGCAGCGCTTTGAGGTAGTCGTGCTGCGGATCTGAAAAGAGCTGCTGTGCCGTTCCCTTTTCCATGATCCGGCCATGGTAGATGACGGCAATCTCGTCGGCCATGTTTGCCACCACACCGAAATCATGCGTGATCATCAGGACCGACATGCGCAGTTCGGACTGCACCTCACGAATGAGTTTCAGGATCTCCGCCTGGATCGTCACGTCCAGCGCCGTGGTCGGTTCGTCGGCGATCAGGAGAGCCGGGTGGCAGATCATCGCCATGGCGATCATCGCGCGCTGGCGAAGACCGCCGGACAATTCGAAAGGATAGGTGTCGAGAGCCCGGACGGGATCGGGAAACTGGACCAGCCGCAACATTTCGGAGGTCAGTTCGCGTGCCTCTCCCCCCGAGACGTTTCTGTGCAGCAGCGCGGCCTCGCCAATCTGGTCCCCGATCGTGTGCAGCGGCGACAGGGACGTCATGGGTTCCTGAAAGATGATCGCAACGCGGTTGCCGCGCAGATGCCTCATTTCGGGGCCCTTGCGCTCGAGCGCGGCAATGTCCACCGGCGGTTCGGCACCAGTCGGGTCTGCGAGGATCACCTTGCCGGAAGAGATCGAGGCCGCCTGGGGCAACAAGCCCATGATTGTCTGTGAAATTACCGTTTTGCCGGATCCGGATTCGCCAACAAGCGCGACCGTCTGGTTTTCGGGAACGACAAAAGAAACGTCGTCAACTGCCCGAACACGGCCTTCAGCCGTATCAAAATCAACCGTCAATCCCTCGATCGAGAGAACATTCACCGCGTGTTTCCTCCCCGGCAAGGGTTATCTGAAGGAGCCCTAACAGGCCTCTTTCACATAACAAAGACAACCAAATTCGCCGTCGATTAGCAATGCAGAAATGCAGCGAAAT
>JBCDEN010000595.1:0-3162 GCA_039179715.1 Pseudomonadota bacterium | reverse complement strand
GCCATTGCCGGCGAAGGCAAGATCCTGACGGCCGGCGCGCTCGACGTGCACATCCATTTTATCTGCCCGCAGCAGATTGACGACGCCCTGATGTCCGGTGTCACGACGATGCTGGGCGGCGGCACCGGCCCGGCCACGGGTACGAACGCGACCACCTGCACGCCCGGTCCCTGGCACATCACGCGCATGCTTCAGTCGGCCGACAGCTTTCCGATGAACCTTGCCTTTGCCGGCAAGGGCAACGCGTCCTTGCCTGCCGCCCTGGAAGAGCAGGTTATGGCGGGTGCCTGCGCCCTGAAGCTGCACGAGGACTGGGGCACGACACCGGCGGCAATCGACACCTGCCTGTCGGTTGCCGACGAATACGACGTTCAGGTCATGATCCACACCGACACGCTGAACGAATCGGGTTTCGTTGAAAACACGACGGCGTCCTTCAAGGATCGCACGATCCACGCCTTTCATACCGAAGGCGCGGGCGGCGGGCACGCGCCGGACATCATCAAGGTCTGCGGCGAGACGAACGTGCTGCCGTCCTCGACCAACCCGACGCGGCCCTACACCGTTAACACGCTGGAAGAACACCTGGACATGCTGATGGTCTGCCATCACCTGGACAGCTCCATTCCCGAAGATGTCGCCTTTGCCGAAAGCCGCATCCGCAAGGAAACCATCGCGGCGGAAGACATCCTGCACGACATGGGTGCTTTCTCGATCATCGCGTCCGACAGCCAGGCCATGGGCCGCGTCGGCGAGGTTGTCATCAGAACGCTGCAGACGGCTCACAAGATGAAGGTTCAGCGCGGGCGCCTGGCAGAAGAAACCGGCGAAAACGACAATTTCCGCGTCAAGCGCTACATGGCCAAGATGACCATCAATCCGGCCATTGCCCACGGTCTTGACCAGCATGTCGGCTCGGTCGAGATCGGCAAACTGGCGGATCTGGTTCTCTGGGATCCGAAATTCTTCGGCGTCAAACCCGACATGGTGATGAAACTCGGCACCATCGCCGCCGCTCCCATGGGAGACCCGAACGCCTCGATCCCGACGCCGCAGCCGGTCCATTACCGCCCGATGTTCGGCGCATTCGGCAAGGCGATGACGGAAAGCCGGGTGACTTTCGTGTCCCAGGCGGCCTATGACACGGATATCAGGCAGAAAGCCGGGCTCGACAGCCTCGTGCTGCCGGTGAAGAATGTCCGCGGTGGCATTTCCAAGAAATCCATGGTGCTCAACGACGCGACCCCGGACATCGAGGTTCATCCGGAGACATACGAAGTGCGCGCCAATGGCGAACTTCTGACCTGTGAACCGGCAGAGGTTCTGCCCATGGCCCAGCGCTACTTCCTGTTCTAAGGTCCGACCGGACACGCGTTGGGAGAAGGCAATGTACAAGATCGTCGGATTTCCGCGCACCCGCGCCATGCGGGTGATGTGGCTTCTGGAAGAACTTGGTGAACCGTACGAAATCGATCCTGCCCTGCCGCAGTCTAATGCGGCGCGCAGCGTCAATCCGAGTGGCAAGGTACCGATCCTGATCGACGGCGAGGCTGCAATCACGGATTCTGTCGCGATCTGCACATATCTTGCCGACAAGCACGGCAAGTTCACCTTTCCGGCCGGAACCATCGAACGCGCCCGGCAGGACAGTTTTACCCAGTTCGGGGTCGATGTGCTGGAAGGCGCGCTTTGGACCGCGTCGAAGAACACGTTTATTCATCCGGAAGAGATGCGGGTTCCGGAGATCAAAAGGGTCTGCAACGCAGAATTCCAGGCCGGACTTGAAACGCTCGAAAAACGCATTGGTGCAGGACCCTACGCAATGGGGGAGGCTTTCACGATCGCCGACATCATCATCGGGCACTGCTCCGGCTGGGCGGTTGTCGCAAGGTTCGACCTGCCGCAAGACGGACCTGTCTACGACTATTTCAAGCGCTTGCGCCAGCGCCCCGCCTTCAAGGCAATGAAGGCAAAGGTCGACGCGGCACAATGATACGGGTCCGGAAAATTCACCCCGCCGGAAACTGGCAGGGAGATCCGGCCGACCGGATCACACTCGACCTCGATGACCGCTATCGCCGGCGCGCCGTCCTGAGCGGAGAGGGAGGTCTAAGCTTTCTGCTGGACCAACCGAGCGCCGTTCACCTGCGCCACGCCGATGGTCTTGAGCTGGAAGACGGACGGATCGTCGAGGTGGTGGCCGAGCCCGAAGACCTTGTCGAGATTGAAGCCGATGACACGGCGCATCTCGTCAAGATCGCCTGGCATCTCGGCAACCGGCATCTGCCGACGCAGCTCATGGGCGCAACGCTCAGAATCCGGCGCGATCACGTTATCGAGGACATGGTGCAAAAGCTCGGCGGACGGACAAGACCGATGCGGGGCCCCTTCGACCCGGAAGGCGGTGCCTACGGTCATGGCCGAACGCACGGCCACGGGCACGAACACGGGCACAGCCACGATCACGGTCACGGGCATGAGCACAGTCATGACTGAGCAGATCTCGCCCGGTGCGCTTTACCGATTGATGGCCTTCCTGTCACCGGCATTTCCCGTCGGTGCTTTCACCTACAGCCACGGGCTGGAACAGGTGATTGAACAGGGCTTCGTGAGTGATCGCGCAAACCTTAAACGCTGGCTGGAAGACATCCTCCGCCATGGGGCAGGGCGCACCGACGCGATCCTTCTGGCCGAGACCTGCCGCTGTTTTCTGGCAAACGACATCACCGGCATCCGGGACTTGCGCGCGCTTGGCCTGGCCTTGCAGCCTTCGGGGGAAAGATGCCTGGAAACCGCTGCCCAGGGAACGGCGTTCATGAGAACGGTTCAGAAAAGCTGGATGCCGGAAGGCAACGGCTTCGCCAGCCCCTTTGCAGAACTTGTTGATGCCGATCAGGACGAATGGCCCTATCCAGTGGCTGTCGGGCTTGTCTGCGCAGCGCATGCAATCCCGGTTGATGCCGCGGTCACGTCTTTTCTCCAGGCCTTCGCCGCCAACCTGGTTTCCGCAGCCATAAGGGCTGTTCCGCTCGGCCAAAATGACGGCCAGCGTGTCGTGGCCAATCTGGAACCGGCCATATTCGAAGTTGCCGAAGACGCGCTCCGCGCAGGGCTTGACGATCTCGGCAGCTCGGCATTCCACGCGGACATCGCGTCCATGGC
>JBCDEN010000357.1:0-5028 GCA_039179715.1 Pseudomonadota bacterium | reverse complement strand
TTTTCACGCAGTCTCAACTCGGTCATCCCGAACGGTGCGCAGCGAAGATCCGGGACCCGCTCATTTCCAGAGACGTCCTTTTTTTGCTTGCGGGCGCCTGCTTGTTCCCTAACCAAGGATGCCTTTGCGCGGCGAAACTGGTTGGATCCCGGATCAGGTCCGGGATGACAAAAGGCTGGAAGAATCCGTCCGTCCGGACAAGTGCAGCGCCAGCTGCGCGCCGATCCGGAAACCAGATGTATGTCGCGCCGAAGGCGCGGCTTAGTCTGGTCGCATCGGTAAGAGCGTTCGCTTCGCTTGACCCAGATGTCTGGGCCCCAGATCAGCGTTCGGCATCGCCTCACTTGCCTGGAATGACGGTGGGGGAAATGTCACATCCTCCGTCGTGATTGTCAGATTAAGTCTGGCAATCCATGCCAACGCATCGCGGCGATTCCCGGTCGTGCGATCGGAACCGCTACGGATTGGATGCCGGTCCTCATCAGCATGAGGCCAGGATGGGCGCGTTTGCTTCTCTTTTGTCATCCCGGCCAAGCGCAGCGCGAGCCGGGACCGGAGAGGCACCAGCGTTTTTGGTCTGCCTGCTGCTTCGACACCTGTTCGAGGCGCACCGACCCCGGATCTCCTTTCCGTCATCCGGGATGACGTAGGAGAAATGCGTGCGAGCGGATGATGCCTTCCCGACCGCCCCACCGAAACCAATCAGCATACCAGCCTGATCCGTGAGGAGGCATGAGGCGGCATGCAGACGGTATCGCATCCGGGTGTCATCCCGGCGGCAGCGCATCCGTTTCTGGGCTTTAGCTCTTTCATCATGGCCCGGCAGATTGCACGGGCTTGAAACTCTTTCGGTGGTGGTCGCACGGACCAAATTCTGACAGGGCTCTCTGATGCTGCGGAACGCCATATCCCTTGTGCCGGGCGAAGCCGTATCCGGGGGCATGGGTTTCGAGGCGGACCATCATCCGGTCGCGTGTCACCTTGGCGACGATGGAGGCGGCCGCGATGCAGAGGCACCGGCCGTCTCCCTTCACCAGCGCCTGACCCGGCTGTCTCAAGCCGCGCGGCACATCGCGCCCGTCCACCAGAACGTATTCCGGGACCAGGGCGAGGCCGTCGACGGCCCTGATCATGGCAGAAAGCGTCGCGGAACGGATGTTCCGCCTGTCGATCGTATGCGGTGATGCGCTCGCCGTGCACACGAAGGCACTGGCAACGATCTGCTCGAACAGCTCCTCGCGCCTGGTTTCGGTGAGCTTTTTGGAATCGTTTAGCCCGTCCGGAAGATTGCCGTAATCGAGGATCACGGCGGCGGTGAAGACGGGTCCTGCCCACGGGCCGCGTCCCGCCTCGTCGACACCGCACAAGGCACCGTTGAAGGCGGCCGCATGCCGTCTTTCAAGGGCCGGGTCCGGGCTGTCCGGGAAGGGGAGGTCAAAAAGGGACGGGCCGAAGGTCATCCGGTGACGCTGCCGCCATGGCCGGCGGCGCGCAAGCATGATTTTCAGAAGAGGTCGAGTTGCACACCGCCTTTTTGCGGTTGCACGAACGCGTCCGTATTCAGCTTCTTGCGGCGCAGGTTGAGGCCCAGTCTTTTGGCCGCAAGCGAGAACCGCTTTGCGATCTGATCCGCATAGGGTCCCCGGCCCCGCATGCGCTCGCCCCATCTGGCGTCGTAGTCCTTGCCGCCACGCATGGAGCGGATCAGGCTCATGACATGGCGGTAGCGGTCGGGGCGCTCGCGCAGGAGCCAGTCCCGGAACAGTTCGGAAACTTCAAGTGGCAGACGCAGCAATATGAAGCTGGCCTCTTGCGCACCGTGGTCCGCTGCCGCCTCGAGAAGGGTCTCGATTTCGCTGTCGGTGAGCGCAGGGATGATCGGAGACATCATCACGGAGGTCGGTATCCCGGCATCTGAGAGCGCCCGGATTGCCTTGAGACGCTTGTGTGGTGCCGACGCACGCGGCTCCATGACCCGGCAAAGCTTCTTGTCGAGCGTGGTGACGGAAAGGGCAACCTTGATGAGGTTGCGCTCCGCCATCCTGGACAGGATATCGATGTCGCGCGCGACGAGCGCGGACTTCGTCACGATCGCCACCGGATGCGAACTCCGGTCGAGAACATCCAGGATCTCGCGCATCAGTCCATAGGACCGCTCCAGCGGCTGATAGGGGTCGGTATTGGTGCCGATGGCGATTACGCGCGGCACGTAGCCGGGTTTGGAAAGCTCCCGCTCCAGAAGCGCGGCGGCATTGGGTTTGGCAAACAGCCTTGTTTCGAAATCCAGCCCTGGCGACAGGCCCATATAGGCATGGGTCGGGCGAGCGAAACAGTAGATGCAACCGTGCTCACAACCTCTGTACGGATTTATCGATCTGTCGAACGAAAGATCGGGGGATTCGTTGCGGGTGATGATTGTCCGGGCGCGCTCTTCCTGAACCTCGGTCCTGAGTGGAGGCAGGTCGTCCAGGCTTGCCCAGCCATCATCGTAACTCTCGCGCGACAAAGGTTCATAACGCCCGCTCTTGTTGAGCGCTGCCGCCCGGCCGCGTCGGCGGTCTTCAGCCAGTCGCGCGCCTTCCGCCTGCACGACGTCATCGGGATCAACATTGGAAACGCGTCGAGGGACCGTGTTCATTCTTCTGATACGCTACATGATGAGAACATATCATGAACATTATCGAAAAAACCGCCGGATACAACCCGAATATTTCGCACTTGCGAATTTTTGATGTAAAAGACAGCCTCATGATTAGTGTCATTGTACCGACAAAGAACTCAGAGACCGAGCTGGTTCATTCGCTTTCCTCTCTTGTGACAGCTGCGGCTGAAGGCATCGTTCGGGAAGTCATTGTTGTGGATGGCGGCTCAACCGATGCCACGGAACGCGTTGCAGATGCGGCCGGCTGCCATTGGGCAAGCCGCGCGGACATGTCCCGCAGCGAGCGCCTTACATACGGGGCTGGGCTCGCCAGACGCGGCGATTGGCTTTTGTTCCTGCGCCCGGAAACACTTCTGGAAAGCGGCTGGCATCATGAGGCGCAGGCTTTCATCGAACGGGCCGGACGTACCCCTAATGGCAACAGGACGGCGGCCAGCTTCCGGCTGCAGTATGAAGCTTTCGGCATGAGCGCTCGCATCAGCGAGTCGATCGCGGCCCTGCGCTCCCAGCTCCTCGGCATGCCATACGGGAACCAGGGTCTGCTGATTTCGCGCCAGTTCTACCAGAATCTCGGCGGTCACAGGTCGTTGCCCGAACTTGAGGATCTCGATATTGCCAAGCGGATCGGCCGCAGCCGCATCGTCTTCCTGCGCGCTGCCGCCGTGACTTCGGGCGCATCCGAGAACGAAAGCGCCGTTGCCCGCTTCCGGCAGTCGCTGGCGCGGTTCTGCGTCGGAACTCTGCGTATCCCGGCAAGCGTTGCAGTCAAGCTGCACGGCTAGACAGCTTCGGAGAAGTCGACAAATGGCCCGAGCGGAACGATGCCATGCGGGTTGCGCACTTCGCTTTGCGAGTGATAGCCGCGCCGGTAGATATCCAGCTTGACCGTGTCGGCGACACCTGGAAGTGCAAAGAAGCGCCGGGCATAGGCCCACAGATTGGGATAGTCGATCAAGCGCCGGCGATTGCATTTGAACGCGCTCCAATAGGCGACGTCAAAGCGAGCGAGCGTCGGAAAAAGCCGGATGTCGGCTTCCGTCAACTGGTCTCCGAGAAGCCATGTCCTGGTCTCGAGCGTTTTTTCAATCCTGTCCAGCGCTTCGAAGACATCTTTCACGCCTTCGTCATAGGCGCTTTGGGATCGCGCAAAGCCGGTCCTGTAAACCCCGTTGTTCAGTTTCGGGTAGATATAGCCGTTCCAGTTGTCGATCTCGCTCAGGAGCGATGCCGGACTGTAGTCGCACGTACTCCCGGCAAAGTCCTGAAAGGCTTCGTTGAACATTCGAATGATCTCGGCAGACTCGTTGCTGACCAGCTTGCCGGACTTCGTGTCGAAGAGCACAGGTACCGTGACGCGCCCCGTATAGGCCTGCGTTCCTGCCGAGTAGACTTCATGAAGAGCCGCGGCTCCGGACAGCGTGTCTATGTATCCGTTGTCAGGATCAAAGACCCAGCCCGCTTCGGTTCTCCTGGGAGCGAGAACGGAGATGGGGATATGCGTTTGTAGTCCCTTGAGCGCCCGTATCAGAAGCGTGCGATGCGCCCAGGGGCAGTTCCAGGCGACAAAAAGATGATACCGTCCGCTTTCCGCTTCAAAGCCGCCGCTGCCGCTCGGACCTGGCGACCCGTCCGCGGTCACCCAGTTGCGGATCTGCGCCTTTGAGCGTTCAAACCGGTCGGACGTGACACTGTCTCCGGTGGCGTCCTTGTCCCAGATCCCGTCAACAAGCAGTCCCATGGTTTTCTCCGGTCTGATCGATCGAATTCAAAGCGATCGGATCATGCGGACGGAGGGAAAGACCACCCCGCCCGGCAACGTGATTGGAAAAGGTTCGACGGATCGAAATCCGCAAGCCCGGTAAAACGCTTCGCCGTTCAGCGTTGAATAGCAGTTGAGTTCGGTGACGCCCGACTTGAGCGCGTCACGGACGCAGCGCGCCATCAGCGATCGGCCGATGCCTTTTCCCGTATGGCCGGGGTCCGTGCCGAAGTGGCGGATGTTGCCGTTGCCGGGCGCCTCGTTCTGTCCTGTCGGGGACTGTTTGGTCCATCCGCCCGCACCGATGATCCGGCCGCCATCGTCTTCCGCAACATAATAGCTGCCGGAAATCAGCAGTTCCGGCCGGGCCTTGGTGATGAGCGGCAGCGCGTTTTCCAGGACATCGGCATGATAGGCATCCTGCAGCAGGGCGGCGTAGCTCTTTTGCAGGAGCGCCGTCACGGCAGCACTGTCGGTTTCCGTCGATGTGCGGACCTGGAAAGACAAGGTTCAGGCTTCCTGGAGTTTTCCGCGTTTCAGGTGTTCATCAAGCCTTGGCATGATCTCGACGAAGTTGCAGGG
This sequence comes from Pseudomonadota bacterium, assembly GCA_039179715.1. GTDB lineage: Bacteria > Pseudomonadota > Alphaproteobacteria > Rhizobiales > Stappiaceae > Roseibium. The sequence continues at coordinate 25 of JBCDEN010000357.1, read as the reverse complement.
CATGTGCCGGTAGTCGAGCTGAAAT
>JBCDEN010000807.1:0-1937 GCA_039179715.1 Pseudomonadota bacterium | reverse complement strand
CTCGCGGGAGACGATCTGAACCTCGAACACCTGCTGCAGCCGGGCGGCAAGATCACGCAGATCCTGTTCCGCCTTGAACGCGGCGTCGTTGTTGCCGTCCTGCAGCGCCAGCCTGCCGTCTTCGGCAAGGGTCGCCGCCGTCGTTTCAACGCCAGCATCTTCGGTCAGCGAATCGATGCGCCCGACCAGCTCGGTATAGGCGGCCGGCAACGCCTCAAGGCGCGCCGTGAGGTCTGCCTCCGCACGCTGTTTCGGCATGACGACGAAGAAATACCAGGCGACCACCGCGACAACGAGCACGGCGCAGGCGCCCGCGAGCCACTTGGACCACGTGTCCCTGGAAATGTAGACCATGGCCAGCGTGCGCTGGAACCCGGTCTTGGGCGGGGAATAGACGAAGCGGTCGCGCTTGAGATCCTCCACACCGGCCTTGAGGATGTGATCGGGAACCTCGATTCCCTGCGAGGCGTAAACCTGCCGAAGCCTGTCCACCATCGCAGCATCGCGCTCGTCCGCCTTCAGTTCGCGCGCGACCTGGCTCTCTTCGTGGCGCAGCGTGTCAACGACATCCATGACCATCATGAGGTCGTCGAGCGGTGCGTCGGATTTGTCTGCCCTGCTAGCCATCAGAACCTGTTTTCCATGGAGGGGCCGGCTGGACGCCGACCCCTTCAGCCGACTGGTTTCAGAGACCCTGTCCCTGTGCGGTCAATTTGGCAAGACGCCGCTTGCCCTCTTCAACAGCGCTCCGGATCTCTTCGGAATTCTTCGTCGACATGTCGCGCATCTCGGAGATGATCTCCCGCGACTGCACCTGGAAATTGACGACGGAATCAACGAGCTTCTTGACCGAAGCGGCCGCCACAGTCGGACCATATCCGGCCTTGAGCGCTTCCTTCTGGACCGCGTCGCCGATCTCCGCCAGCGTTTCTAGGCTCTTGTTGATGCCCTCTTTCATGGCGTTCAGCGTTTCGGTGCTCTCGTGCAGGCCCTGCAAACCGGTGAAAGAGGCGTTCAGGGCGGTGAGCACGGATTCGTTCGTGGAGAAGAAACTGACGGACTGCGCGTATACGCGCTCCTTGGCGTTTGTGGTCTGTACCAGGCGCGCCATGATCACTTCGGATGTGTTGTAGCCGACAGTCAGGTTGTCGGAGAGATCCTTGGCGATCTGATACCGCTTTTCCTCATCCTGCATTTCGCGAAGCCGCTCGTCTCGCGCCATTTCCAGCCGTGCCTTGTGGGCCGGATCGTCACCGGCGTAACCTTCGACTTCCTTGGATGCGGATTCCAGAGCGAGTTTCTTGCCGTTCAGTTTTTCCGTTGCCATATTCAAAAGTTCGAGCGCGGTAACCTCTGCCTGTTTCAAGGCCCCGCGGAAATCCCGGTAGGCTTCCAGAATGGTCTGTTCTCGTTCGATCTGGTCCTTGGTGGCGCGGGCAACGTCCTTGTAGGTTCCGCGAATGTCCTGGAAGCGGTCCGAGATCGTGCCGCGGCGCATGTCGCGCCACTTGTTGGACAGGTTTTCCGTGAACGAGATCTTGCCGTCGGCAAGCTGATCAACCAGCGCCTTGGCATCATCGCGAATGGAGTTGAACGCGTTGGTGATCTCCTCGTACCGCTCGCCAATGTCCATCTGCTGGACCTGGGTGCGGACGACTTCGTTGAAGTTGGAGGCCTGCGAGAGCGTGCGCGAAATCACGAGGACCTTGTCGGGCGACAGCTCGGAAATCTGTTCCAGCAGCGCATTGATCGGTGCATCGGCTTCCGACTCCGGCGTGATGCCAATGTCGCGCAGGGTGGACAGGGCCCGGTCGAGATACTGAAGTGGTGAGAAGCTGCCTGCCGGTGCCGTCTCGGGTGCGGTGGATTCTGGTGATGGCGCTTCTGACATTTTGAGCCTCCTTATTGAAATGACCTGTTGTTGAACGCCTGGTGCG
>JBCDEN010000012.1:0-17877 GCA_039179715.1 Pseudomonadota bacterium | reverse complement strand
TCCGGAAGCTGCCGAGCCGCCCGAAGATGCTCCTGAACCCGATCAGGACGGTGACGCCTTCATCGAGGAAGACACATTCACAAACGCGATTTCATCGCATGCGATAGAGGCGTCCACGCCACCCGAAGAAGACGCGGAAACGGCACCGGATGCGGCAGTGGAGCCGGCTGCGGAAGCGGCACCGGCAGATGCGGATGAACCCATTGCAAAGGAGACCGTCGAGGCATCGGAAGTCCAGCCTGCGCTGGCGGATCTGCAAGAAGAGCAAGAACCGGAACCGGTTGCCGAAGCCAGGATCGAAGTCCCGGTTCAACAGCAATTTGCCTCCCTTTTGTCCGCACTGAGCGACCGCGTTCAAAAGCACCCCGGCGGACATGATCTGCTGGCCGTCCTGCGCATGCTTGAGGGCCAGCAGATCATGTCCGCCGGGGTGCTTCTGCACGCGGTCGCTCAGTGCGGACAAAAGGGAGGCAAATTGCTGTTGAACCGGGACTTCGATCCGGGCTTCGGCAACCGGTTCCTGTTCTTGCTCTTCTTGCAGATCCGCCAGCGCAGGCTGGACTTCCGATGCCTCGACAGTCTCCTTTGCAACGGGTTCATCCGCATCTGCCGGTGCCGCTTCCGCATCCGGCTTCACTGCCGCATCCGGTTCCGTTTCCGCGTCTTCTGCGGGTGACGTGGACGCTTCTGTCGCATGCGATGAAGTCGTGTCTCCGAGTGCGTCCATCTCGATGAAGGCGTCGCCGTCATGATCGGGCTCAGGAGCATCTTCGGGCGGCTCGGCAGCGTCCGGAGCAATACTTGCGGGCACTTCTTCTTCAGAACCGGTTGGCGCTTCCGGCCAGACGGAGGCTGGTGCTGAAACCTGCACGATCGTCTTGTCGGGGGCCGGCTTTTTGCCCTTTGGGACGACCTTGGTTTTCTGCTCGTTTTCGTCGGCGTCGCTCATAGGATCCCTCTTGCTCCGATCCTGGGAGGCCACCTCATGATGACACCGCGTTCCGTCGTTGCGATAACGCATTGGGTGAAATGATTGATCGACGCGTATTCGGCAATGAAGCGGTCCAGCACGGCGCCCATGAGAAAGGCGCTGGCCCCTTCGAATGCCTTGTCGTCAAGCGTGATGGTGACTTCCAGCCCGCGCGCCACGCCGGTTCCCGACTTTTGCTGCAAGCGCCGCACGACCGGTCGTGTGGACACGGAGCGAACCGACTGTGCCTGGCGATCCGACGCATTGTCGGAAAGCGGAGCGAACAGGCTGAGGATGTCCCTGAACGATCTGCCATCCTGGCCGGCAGCATCGTGCACGAGACCTGTATGGTTGAGCGCAAGCACGTTGATCAGCCGCCAGGCAATTGCCCCGGCATGGCCTTCTTCGCCAAGCCGTTCATTGTAGGAGATGAGGGGCGGGCGCGGCTGGGTCGGACCGGCGACGCAGTCGACCTTGAGACTGACGTCTTCGAGAATGCGAAAGTCACCAATCGGCGATTTCTCCGGGTTCGTGCCGACCGGCAACTCCGCCGCCAGCGCCCGGTTGGAGGCCATGACCTTCAGCGACAGTTCCGCCAGACGCTTGTTTCCGCTTTCAAGAAGTGCAGCGGCCTGTGCGCCGCTGGATATCATGATGAAGGTTTCCGTGCCGATATAGGAACTCGGCTGCATGCGTCTCAGCTCGCTCGAAGACTGCCGGCGCGGCAACCTCCGGATCGTGTAGAACCATTCATGGCCGGCCTTCTCCGTGTCGGGCGCGACGCTGTAAAGTGTTTCCACGGACCGCTTTTCGCCGCCGGAGAAATGTGCATTCACCTCGGTAACGGCATGGACTTCATAATCGAGGGGCCGGGTACGATCGGTGATGACGGCAAATTCGTGCTGTCCCTTCTTGATCGGAACCCGGTCTGTCGCACGTTCGAACAGATTGACTGCCGGAGCGGTATGGAGCGCGAAAATCTTGCTTTCGACGTGGGAGGGCAGGCGCGAATCTGCCTCATCGAAGACAAACACGACCTCGAATGACTTTGCTTTCACGCGGTCGAGATACTTCCGCAATCCCGTCAGCCGGAAGCCCAGGAAGCTGCGCGGGAAATTGAAATAGTCCCTCAGATGGTCGAAACCCACGAACAGCCTTTTGTCGTTGCGTAAAAGCGCGTCGTTTTCGTCGAAACCGAGCTGGGTCACCGCATCCACGGGGAAGCGCTGAAGCGTTGCCTGCCCGAACGAGTCTTCGGTCCGCAGATACACCGCGATGGTGTGACCGAAAATCTGTTCGTACACTTTCGCGGCAAGATCGAGCGGGCCGACAAGCTGGATCGGCAACTCGTCAATACGGCAGCCGGCAACCTGGTATTCCGGCTTCTTGAGCGCTTCGTCTTCGGAAACCTCAAGCTCCGGATCTTCCGCCATTCGGTGGGTCAGCTTAAGCGCAAGACCTGCGCGCACGCGGCGGTCCTCGGCCATCGCAGCCCCGAGGCCGGAGACCTGGGCGGCGGAACTCAGATACCGTGCGCCGGTCAGTTCCAAGGGTGTGAGCACAATGGGCGCGCACAGGGTAAACCGGCACCTGACCTCGCCCTGCCGTTCCCGGAAGACCGCCTCCATGGGGGCGTGGCGGTCGACCTTGATTCCGGAGCGGAGATTGGCGTCGCCGTATTTGGGTGTGACGCGCGCCAGCACCATGGACGGTATCGGTGCCAGGGCCGACGGATAAAGCTGTTCGAAAAGACTGGACGTGAATTCGGAGAATTCATGTTTCATTTTCAGCTGAACGCGGGCCGCGAGGAACGCTGTGCCTTCCAGCAACCCGGACAGCATCGGGTCGGACCGGTCTTCCAGGAGCCCGCCCAGCCTCTCGGCAACAGCCGGATAGGATTCGGCAAATGCGGCGCCCTGCTCACGCAGATATGTGAGTTCCTGATTGTAGAGGTCCAGAAATTCGCGGTTCATGCAGTCGCCCCGATGATCTTGATGCGTCCGAATGCCGGGTCGACATCCGCAATGAATTCACTTCCGATGCGAACCGGGTCGCATCGTATGTCAGCCTTGATCAGAAACCGTACCTTGAAGGTCTCGCTCTCTACCGTTTCGTCCCGAATGACCTGGAGCGTGCGCGGATCCATCCTGGGTTCAAAACGAATGAGCGCGTCGCGGATGTCATCCGCCAGTCTTTCGATCTTGATGGTGTCGACGACATGAACGGAGAGGTCGGGAAGGCCATAGTTCAAAATTGAGGTTTGGACTTCGGGGAAATCGGACAGATCCTGCGTGGAATTGAGGTTCACCGTGTTCAGCAAGGCCTGAAGATCGCGCCGTACCTCCGACAAAAGCGTGTGCTCCGTGACGCCGTAGCTTCTGGAGAGCCGTCGCCCCGACTTGAGGCTCTTGTTCTTGTTGTCTTCTTTCTGGCGTTCTTGCGCAGCCTTGTAGTCCGGGTCGTCCATAGCGCGGAAGGCCCACATCAAAGGCGCGTGAATCTTGACAGTTGATTTTGCCATCGGCAATGCCCGGGAGGTAGCTGCGGTCAAGGAATTCCGGAGGCGGAAAACGCGATGCGTCTTCATTGAAGGAGTTTCGCCTCAAAAAAGAACGGCTGCCACCTGATCGGGCGGCAGCCGTTTCGGCAAATGCCTTACTTCTTTTCGTTCGCCGCGATATCCCAGGCGAACTCCGGTGTCGCGCCCTTGGAGCCATCCGGCTTCTGCTCGGTATACATCAGCTTGTATTCGCCGAAGTTGATGGAGCAGTTGTAGGTAATCCGGTCTTCTGCTCCGCTGCCGCCGGTGGACATGCTCGAGACGATAAGATCTTTCATTTCGATCTTCAGGTACTCGAGCGGATTTTCACCAGCTGCCTTGCGGCAACACAGCACCGCCTTCTTGATGTGCTTGCCGGTCGAAAGATGCTGCAGCAGGGCAGGCATTTCCTTGCCGATATACATCACCAGATTCAAGTCCTGAAAGTGCGCCTTGCCGCCACCGGAACCGGAACCCATGTGGGTCGTGCCGGACTGGGACGCGCCCCATGACCAGGACAGAATGTCGATCTCGTCCTTGTGGGTCTTGTCCTGAGATTCACCATCGATACCGTCAATCTTAATAAAGTAATCAGACTGAGCCATTTTATGTAATCCTTTTTGTGTTCAGGCCGGTCATTTCATCCGGCGCTGGTTTCCAATATTTGCATCTAACTCAGACCTTCTGGCCCGAACCCCTGAGAGCTTGCGCGTCTCGTTTAGACCTCCACCCGGTTGTCCCGGATTGCATCCTTTTCGGATGCAGGCCATTCGGACGGGTTGGCGCCCGAATGGCAGTCTTGTCGATCAGTTTCCGTCTTGCGGAATGCGAGAGGCAAGGCTCATACCGATATCCATGCCTTCAAGCTGATAGTGCGGACGAAGGAAGAACTGGGCTCTGTAGTAGCCTGGGTTTTCTTCGTCCGGAATGATGGTCACCTTTGCCTCGCGCAACGGCTTGCGCGCCTTGGTTTCCTCGGTCGAATTGTTCGGATCGCCATCGACGTAGTCCATGATCCAGTCATTCAGCCAGCGCTGCAGTTGCGGCGCTTCCTTCGTCGAACCGATCTTGTTGCGCACCATGACCTTGAGGTAGTGAGCGAAACGTGTGGTTGCGAACATGTAGGGCAGGCGTGCGGACAGATTGTCCGAAGCCGTTGCGTCCTTGCCGTCCGGACCGGAGAACTGACGGGGCTTGAAGACCGACTGCGCACCAAGGAAGGCCGCCTGGTCAGTGTTCTTGCGATGGATCAGCGGGATCAGGCCGAGACGCGAAATTTCATGTTCGCGGCGATCGGAGATCGCGATTTCAGCCGGACATTTCTGGTCCACGCCGCCGTCGTCGGTTTCGAACACGTGCGTCGGCAGGTCTTCAACAAGGCCGCCGCTTTCCACGCCGCGGATGCGAACCGTCCAGCCGTATTCCTTGTAGGCACGGTTGATGTTGGTCGCCATTGCATAGGCCGAGTTCATCCACGCGTAGTTGTCGTGGCTGTCCTCACCGAACTCTTCTTCGAAAGCGAATTCTTCAACCGGGTCCGACTTCGCACCATAGGGCTGGCGAGCCAGCACGCGGGGCAGCGACAGTCCGAGGTAACGCGCGTCTTCCGATTCGCGAAGCGTGCGCCACTGTGCGTGAATTTCCGTGTCGAACACCTTGGAAAGGTCGCGCTTCGTCGGAAGTTCCGTCCAGCTTTCCATCTGCATGAGCTGCGGATCGGCTGCCGCCAGGAACGGAGCATGCGCGGCCGAAGCAATCTTCGCCATTCCGCGCAGAACCGTGATGTCCTGCGGGTCGTAGCCGAATTCGTAGTCGCCGACCAGACATCCGTAGGGCTGACCACCGAGCTGACCGAATTCAGCTTCGTAGATCTGCTTGAACAGCGGGCTCTGGTCCCACTTGGCACCACGGTAGCTCTTGAAGACCCCGGCAAGTTCCTTTTTGGAAATATTCAGGAACTGCAGCTTCAGGGAAGCGTCGGTTTCCGAGTTGTGGACCAGGTGGTCGATGCCGCGCCACGCGCTTTCCAGCTTCTGGAAGGAAGGCGCATGAATGATCTCGTTGACCTGCGATGTCAGCTTCTCGTCGAGCTTGGCGATCATCTCGTCGATCGTGTCGTAAACGTCGTCCTTGATGAGTGCCTGATCGGACAGAGCCTCCGCAAGGAACGTCGACATGGCATTATCGACAAGCTCGTTGGCTGTTTCGTTTTCGCTCTTGATGCGGAAGTTCTGCTTCAAGATGGACGCAAATTCCTCAGGGCTCTTTTCACCTGCAGCTTCCGCCGCAGCCGCGCCACTGGTTTGTGCGCTTGTGTCGGTGTTGCTCATTTATGCCTCCTCTTTGTCCCCGTCGTCGGCACCATCGCTTTTCGAAGCGGCGGTTTCAGCTTCCATCTTCGTAGCAAGAGCCTGCATCAGGGCTGGATCGCGGGTCAGCTCCTCCAGCTGGCTGATCGCCTGAACCCGGCCGTCCATCATCGTGCGCAGGGCGGCAAGGCTGTTGCGTGCATCGAGAAGCTTTTTGAGCGCCGGAACCTGTTCGGCAACTTTGCCCGGCGTGAAATCGTCCATGTTCTTGAACTTCAGCTGGACGCTCATCTTGGTGTTTTCCTCACCGGAAAGCTTGTCTTCAACGGTAAAGGATGTACCCGGCTCGATCGCTTCCATACGCTTGGAAAAGTTGTCCATGTCGATATCCAGGAACTTGCGCTCGTCGACATCGTCTTTTTCAACGCCCGGGTTATCACCGGAAAGGTCGGCCATGATCCCCATTACAAACGGCAGCTCGACCTTCTGTTCCGCATCAAACGGATCTTCGTAGAAGATGTGCACCCTGGGAGGTCTGTTACGCTTGATAAAGCCTTGCCCGCTATTTGATGCCATTTTACTTGCCTTTCGTGTTTCTGACCTCAGAAATTTAATCAAATATTGTCAAATAACTGTAGAACGTAGATTAGGTTGCGACGTTGTTTGCAGTTCATCGTGTCTGATGAACTTATATTTACTGCGCTTGCCGAGAAATTGAAGTGACGGCAGTCACACGTTGGTCGCTTTGAAAAATTCCCCCAAATATTGAGAACCCGTTGCGGCGTTGAGTCAAGGACAAGTGTTGTAACTCTAAGGAAACAAAGGTCTTGCGCCGCGTCATATTCGCTCTGGCCTCACTCATCTTCTGGACGAAGAAACAGATTCAGAAGACCTGTAAACGAACCCGAGCTCATGTTCTGGGCTTCTTCCAGAAGCATGGGAATCGGGCTGGTGGGCTCGTTTGCCGAATAGTAACCTTTGACGGCACCGATCCCGGCTATTGCATCCGCCCGGTTTTCTATGACCAGCACCGAAAAATCCTCGATGTCGCCAAGCTCGCGGTCGTCGCCTTCATTGAGTTCGAGCAACCGGTCATTGGATAGCTGAAGTCCGCTCGCGCCGAGGAGCAAAGCGACTTCGTCGAATCGTCTGGGCATGAGGATCTTCAGCGCATCGAGATAGGATTTGCCGACCAGCCCTCTTGCCTCACGCACCAGGAACAGGGCCGGGTGAGAGGGTTCGCGCGCAGAGAAATAGTCCTCGACAGCATCCAGGATCAGTTTGGCCTGCGCGGCGTTCCTGATTTCAACGTTGGACGCGGTTCCTTTGCCGGCTTCGGAAGCCTGACCGGCTTCAGTTTCGCCTGGCGCGGGCGACTCGCCGTCTTCAGCAGACATGCGGCCGAGGCGAATATTCAGTTCTGTGTGGATATCGGTGACGAGCGTTGCCAGAGCATCGTATTCCGGCGCACTCGCCTTGGCGTCGGCTGCCTTCAGTTTTTCCGCGCAGATTTTCGAGATGCTGCGCAGTTCGTCGGGGAGTTCCGAGAGATCTTTCAGGACCTGCTCGATAACCTCCTGCTCGAGTTCGCCGGACGTCAGGGCTGCCTCGATAGCACCGAGTGAAATCGTTTGCTCGTCCTCGCGGGCGGTCAGTTCGCCTGTCGCAATCTTGATCGCCCGATAGCTGATAGGCCCGCTGCGGCGAGTCTTCAAAAGAGGAGCTGCCTCAAGCGGCAGGATGACTGTCGGACGGCTGAGCAGCGATTCCAGAGCGCCCATGCGCTCCATGAAACCGAAGTCTGCGTCCATCGGATGAACTTCGTCCCAGAGTGTTTCGAGCAACTTGCGCAAGATCCGGACGACATCGGCGAATTGCTGCAGCTGCCCGCTCAGCAGCGAAAACTGCCCGAGCATGACAAGCAGCCGGATATCCCGGGATTGTTTGAGGAATCCCTCCATCTGCTTGTAGATGTCGGTAAATTCGATTTCGGAACGATCGAATTCGGAGAATCGTTCCGGCAGCATTTCCTCACAGGAATCCATCAGCGCCGCAAAGGCCGGTTCCGTGTCGTAAAGGTCGGGTCCGCATCCGGCGCCGGGAGAGATTTCGACGCCATATTTCTCCGGATCGAAATTCATTGATCTAGTTGCCCCAATTCAATAGCCCTGCCGGAGAAAGCCCGGCAGGGCTGCCGCCGCATCTGGCGTTATTCGAAAACCAGTTTGCTTTCGACACGCCTGTTCGACGGATCGTTGACGTCTGCAACTTTCGGGCGCGTTTTGCCGTAGCCAACCGTCTTCAGCCGGTTGCGGCCCACTCCGAGCGATACCAGATATTCGGTCACCGCCTGGGCGCGGTCTTCGGAAAGACGCTGGTTGTAGTTGAGCGAACCGATGCCGTCGGTATGGCCCTCAATGACAAAGACAGCGCTCGCGAGTTCAGGATCGGCGATGCCCTTTGCGAATTCCTTGAGATTCGCTCTCGCGGAGGGGCTGAGGCGCGCGGACGCGTATTCGAAGGACACGAGCAGGTTGAAGCCGGCGTCTATTGCCTTCGTGTCCGGGTCAACGACGAGCGTGTCCGTGCTCGCGGTCTCGCTGGCCTGGTCTTCAGCACCTTCAGGCTTCACGGCCACCTGTCCGCCTTCTCCTTTGGCGGCGTTTGGATTGCATTCATCCCGGGTGCCGATGCAAAGCGCGCGCGTTGCGCCGGTCGGCTTCAAGGACCGGGTCTTGAGCTGCTTGAAGTGCTTGCTGACTTCGTCGGCCGAGTAGGTTGCGTCCTCGGCAAAGGCAGCCCCCGGTGCAAATCCCGTTCCAGCAACCGTCAACGAAAGCAAGGTGGCGGCTAGCAGGATACGCGGTTTGAACGAAGCGGTTCTGACTTTCGCAGTGCACTCGCCTGAGGCGATATGGCGATGGGTCACGATCTCAATCCTCCCTTTCGGAGCTTGCGCGAGCGGACTCGCAGTGGATGTTGAAATATATCGTGCCATAACCTGAAAAAATGAATGTGGTGCAAGTCACTAAAGTACGTTTTGTCGTCAGTATGTCGAATTGTGGGGAATAAGCAAGAGGAGTAAAGCGTGAGATATTCGTGAAATAGTTAACAGTTTGATGTGATTTTTCTCGAGTCTTCTTGATTGTCGGCTTCAGTGCTAAACAACTCTTGGTAATTTTTGAATTCGGTGTTTAAATTTTTGCAATAACTGTGTTCCCTAGCACATCGGTTTCGTCAGATTCGTCATAAATGAAGGTACAGGCGCCTGTGACCGGCAGCCGTATTTGAACCGCAGTTTTTTAAGGAGACTTCCGTGGCCACTGGACAACTCAGACAAACCGAACGGATGGCTGAACTCAAGTCAGTGTTTGGCGATGATGAACTCTCCTTGGTCACGCTTGACTGCGATGAAGGGTTGAGCGACGAATTCGAGATTCGCCTGGATGTCGTAAGCCAGAAGGAAGATCTCGATTTCGACCAGGCGCTCGCCACCCACATGACCGTGAAGGTCAGGACCAACAACGGTGACACCCGCTATTTTGACGGTCTGCTCACCAACGCCCGCTGGCTTGGTCACAAGGATGGTTACTACCGCTACAAACTGAATTTGCGTCCCTGGTTCTGGTTGCTGACCAAGAACTCCAACTGCAGAATGTTCAAGGACAAGTCTGCGCCGGACATCATTGCGGAAGTTCTCGGCGAACACGACTTCGCGGATTTCGAAAACAAACTCACCGAGAGTTATGATCCGATTCACTACTGCGTTCAGTACAGGGAATCGGACTATGATTTCTGCTGCCGCCTCATGGAAGAATTCGGCATTTCCTATTGCTTCGAGCACAAGGACGGCAAGCACACGATGATTCTCGCTGACGCCAAGTCATCCTACAGTCCGATCGAGGGCGACCCGAACATTCCCTTCATCGACCTGGGAGGCGACAGTCAGCGCGACGTGGAACACCTTTATCACTGGGTCGGCGGCCGCGCGTTCCGGACCGGGAAATTTGCGATCAATGACTATGATTTCGAAAAACCGAGCGCCTCTCTCGAAGCAGACAAGGATGCCGGGTCCTCCTATCGGGCCGGGTCGCTGGAAAGCTATGACTATCCTGGCCGCTACACCGAAAAGGACAAGGGCACGAAATACAGCAACATTCGCCTCCAGGCCGAGCAGGCGGGCGACAACCGGGTCGAGGCGGCCGGCGAAGTGCCGCGGTTTTACGCCGGCGGCCTCTTCACGCTGAAAGACCATCCGCACCAGCCGCAGAACAAGGAATATCTGATCGTTCGCGCGAGCCACCAGATCATCGCCGAGAGCTATCGCTCCGGCGAGTCAAGTTCGCAAGGTGAGGCTTATACGGGCACATATGATGTCCTGGCATCCGACGTTCCGTTCAGAACCGCGGCCAGCACGCCGAAACCGCGCATTCCGGGGCCGCAGACGGCCAAGGTTGTCGGAGATGGCGAGATCGATGTCGACGAGTACGGTCAGATCATGGTCGAATTTCACTGGGACCGGGACAAGACGCAATCGCGCCGTGTCCGCGTTGCCCAGGTCGTTTCCGGCAAGAACTGGGGTGGCATGTACATTCCCCGCGTCGGTCAGGAAGTCATCATTCAGTTCCTTGAAGGCGACCCTGACCAGCCAATCGTGATCGGGACCGTGTATAATGCGGACAACATGCCGCCTTATCCGCTGCCGGGCGAGAAGAACAAGTCGGGCATCAAGACCGACTCGACCGTCGGCGGCGGCGGCTACAACGAGTTCGTCATGGACGATTCGAAAAGTCAGGAGAAAATCGGCATCCACGCACAAAAGGACATGGAAACCGTCGTTGAGAACAATGATGATCTGCATGTGAAAAACGATCGCACGACCAAGATCGACGGCAATCGGACCGAGAAGGTCGGCAAGAATGTCACGGAGGAAATCGGTCAGACGTGGAAGGTCGAGGCGGGAAGGAAGATCGAGTTCAAGTGTGGCGCGAGCAAGATCGTCATGACGCCCACAGGCATAGAAATAAAGTCCGTCCAGATTAAGATTCACGGCCAAATGCAACTGGAGGCAAAATCAATGTTTACGACGATCGAGGGACAGGTTTTCAACACGATCAAGGGCGGCTTGGTGCTCATCAACTGACGGCACGACAGTGGTAAGAGCAGGATCGCAGACGGAGTGACGGAAAATGGGATCTCGTATCCGGTTTACAAGCGCAGTTCAGGTATTTCAGAATTACCCGAATCTTGAAGAGGAAATGACGCCTCCCGGAGGTGATGTCTCCCCCCAGGACTTCACGCTTGAAGTTCTGAAAGGAGAGGACCCGTATTCGGCAATCCTGTTTTTCGCCCATGTCCTGCCGAAACGGGAAGCCGTCTGGTGGGGACTGCGCTGCGTTACCGGTCTCGATCAGGACAAAACTCCGGAGGACCAAAAGATGCTTGAGCTGGTCACGGCTTGGGTTCAGGACGGAGACGAGGAAGCACGTTTGTCGGTGAAGGCTGCCGTTGACGATTTCAAGGGCGACAGTGCGTCGCTTTGGATCGGCCATGCAGCGAGCCTGTCCGGCGGCTCCATATCTCCCAATCCCGAGTTTCGCGTGGACACGCTTCCGCATCTGACGGCAGTTTGTGCCAACGGGGCAGTCCAGCTTGCACTTGGTGCGCTCGGGCCCGGCGTGCGCGAGGCGGCGATAGAAGATTGCATTTCCGCGGGGATTTCCTTTGCGCAAGGTGGTGCAATGCCTGTCGTGCTCGCCAAGCAGCAAGCTGCAGTTTGAAGTGACCGGGGGACCAGTGGGCATGCGGATTACGCTGCAGATCGAGAACGTTGACCGGCTCGAAACCGGAGGCCAGGTGTCGTATTCCTGTGCTGATCGCGGTTTCGACATCGGTCGGCATGAGCATCTTGACTGGAGTTTGCCCGATCCACAGCGCGTCATTTCCGGAAAACACTGCGAGGTCCGCTTCGAGGGCGGGCAATTCGTCCTTTACGACGTGTCCACCAACGGCACGTTCCTGAACGGCAGCCCGAATCGCATGGACAAGGCGCATGCCCTGCGCTCCGGCGACCGGCTAATGATTGGCGATTACATTGTCGCCGTCACGCTGGACGCGGGAGAGGGCGCGGGTGCCGGTTTTTCCGGGGCGGCCCCGTCAGGTGCGGATCCGGCTTATCAGCCCCACACGGCGCCGTGGCAGTCACCCGCGCAGGCACCGGCAGCACCGGCCGAGCCGCAATGGCCGTCCGCACAGCCTTCCGCGACGCCTCCTTATCCGGCGCAGGAAGCGCATAGTCCCTGGGGTGCACCTGCCTCGACAGGTATGGAAGGCCGCCATGCGCCGCCGTCTCACGCGCCTGGTATCGGAACACCCGCGGACGATGTCTGGAGCCAGCAAGGCCATGGCTGGGGCAGTGCCGACCCGGCGCTCTACGATCCGCAATCCAGGCAGCCGGAAGCCGAACCGGCGCGGCCTGCGCAGGCGGATCCGCTTGATCACCTTGCCGCGCAGCCACATGTGCAGCCGCAAGAAACACCCGTTCAACCGGCGCCCGGACCTGTCGATCCGGTAGAAGCGCAATCGGCGGCACCAGCCAGCCCCGATCCGGCCGGCCCGTTTGCATCCACCGGTCCGGACGCCGGTGGGCAATCTGCGCCGGAGCCCTTGTTCAAGATGCCCGCGCTCGAGCCAGCGCCGGAGCCGGGACCGGCCGATGGAACGGATGTCAGTGAGGATCTGGACCTGCTGGAAAATGCTTTTCCCGAGGCCGAGGCAGTGCCGCCTCAGGTTGCGCAGGGCAATCCGGAAGCCTCCCCGTTTCCCGACACCGCGCCGGTTGCCGATGCTGAACCGGAACCGCCAGTGCTCGATCCCGCACCGCCCGCCGACAGTGCGGAGGCTTCTCAAGCGCCTGCCGTCGAAACGGTAACGGAAACGGTTGCACCCGAACCTGTTGCCAAGGTGCCGGTCTCCCAGGAGAAAACGCCTGACACGGGCGGTGCAGCGGACATCCTCAAGGCCTTCGCGGAAGGTGCGGGCATTCCGGAAAGCATCTTGGCTGATCGTGATCCGGAGGCGTTCGCGCGTGAAATCGGTTCAATCCTGAACGGCATTACCAACGATGTCATGGGCCTGCTCCAGGCGCGCAGCAAGGTCAAGGCGATGACACGGAATGCAAACCGGACGCTGATCAGCCGGAGCGGCAACAACGCATTGAAATTCTCCCCGACCCCGCAAATGGCACTGCAGACGATGCTCGCACCGAATGTTGAAGAGACAGGTTATCTGCCGTTGCCAAAGGCAATGTCGGAAGCGTTCAAGGACATTCAAAAACACCATGTGTGGACCTATGCCGCCATGCAGAAAGCGGCTGCCCGGTTCGATGAGACGCTGTCGCCCAAGGCAATCGAGGAAGACGGACAGATCGGCAAAAGCACGTTCGGGAACCAGAAGGCCAAATTGTGGGAGCGGCTTCAGGAGCGGTGGACGTCCTTGTCCGGCGCTTACGACGATGGTGTCGTCGGTGTGTTCACCCAGTATTTTACCGAAAGCTACGAAGAATTTTCGAACGATGAGTCGGAACAATAGGACCAACAAGCATTTTGAGGCTTTCGGGTGTCAAGAACGCATCGGCGTCAGCAAGGTAAGGGAGCAGTGCCTTTATGTCATGGTATAGCAAGGTTGCATGGACCGAAGGCCTTTTCCTGAGGCCGCATCATCTTCAGCAAAGCGACCGCTATGCGGAGCACCTGCTGGATGAACGCGTCAGGCTTGCGTCTCCCTATCCGTGGGGCTTTTCCGATATCGAAATCGATCAGGATGTCGGACAGCAGTGCCGGTTTGCCTTGCGGTTCGGACGCGGGATTTTTCCCGATGGAACGGTTTTCAATTTTCCCGCCGACGGCACACCGCCCCCTGCCATAGATGTTCCGGAAGACGCGGCCGGACAGATCGTCTGGCTCGGCATTCCCGAAACCACGGTCAATGGCGTTGAGGTCGCTGACGGACGGGAGGACGCCGCCACGCGCTACCTGCAAGGCCGCGAGACGATCATCGATTCCACGTCGGCGATCCGGCAGGAAGAGGAAATCGATGTTGCACACCCGCGGCTGACCTATTCGATCCGCTCAACGCCACATCCCGGTCATGTCTGTCTCCCGGTTGCCAGGATTACGGAAATCAAGGACCGCATTGTCATTACGGACGGAACATTCGCACCGCCGGTGCTTGCGTGCCACGTGCATCCCGTGATCACCGGTTGGATTGATTCCGTGATCGGCTGGGTCGAGAGGAAGCTGAGCGAACTCGCGCGCTACGCAGCAGACACCTCTGCGGGCGGCGGGTTGCAGAATTTCGATTACCTGACGCTGCAAATGCTCAACCGGCTCCATCCGCAGCTGATGCATCTGCGCAAGTCGGCCTATGTCCATCCGGAACGTCTCTATTCCGAGTTCCTGCAGCTCGCCGGCGAACTGGCGACATTTGCCACCGAGGAGCGGCGCGCGCGCAACTATCCCGTTTACGACCACGACAAGCTGCATGATATCTTCAAGCCGGTGCTTGCGGATATTCAGGCCTTCCTGTCGGCCGGTTACGATCGCCGCGCGATCCGGCTGCCGCTCGAACAGCTTGCGCCGAACGCGTTCAAGTCGACCATTGTCGACCGCAACCTGTTCTCGCAGGCAAACTTCGTTATCGAAGTTGCAGCGCGCCGTCCGCTGACCGAGATCCAGACCGAATTTCCGCGCCTGTTCAAGGTCGGGCCTTTTGGCCAGATGCGTCAGATCGTCTATTCGAACCTGCCGGGCATCCCTCTGATCCACATGCCGGTTCCACCGGCACAGATACGTGCGCTGACGGACAGGGTTTATTTCAGGCTCGACAAATCAACCCCGCTCTGGCGCGAATTCAGTCAGGATTCGGCAATCGGGTTGCAATTCTCCGGGAACTGGCCTGACCTGCAGCTCGAGTTCTATGCAATTCGGGAGGGACGATGATGTCGGACAACGACGATCCCTTCGGCGTTTCCAAGCGCAAGGGAAAAACGATCGTCCGGCCGAACCCCGGAGGACGCTGGAGCGAGACGTCGCAGCCGGGCCAGCCGCCTGCCGCGCCCCCGCCGCCCGGCGCTCCGGCGCCAGGTCAGGCCGCGCCACCGCCGCCATCACCGCCGCCTGCCGCAAGTCAGCCGGGAGCGCCGGATCCCTGGCAGGGTGGGCGCGGCTCCGGACCGGACCCCTATGCACCGACACCGGCCGGTTACGAATACGGACAGCAGAAAGCGCCGGATATAAGAACACCGCCGCCCGCGCAGCCGTCTCCGCCACCGCCACCGCAAGCGCCCGCGCCGGGAGCTGCAACGGGCGCGCAGGCCACCGGGCAGTTGGCGCAGACACCGGACATCAACCAGATCCGCGTTGCCAACCGCAATCCGATCTCGCGCGCCGCTGCGCCCTTGCTCCTGCTTCTCGGGCGTTTGCACCTGACCATGACGGACGCGCAGTTCGATGCCCTGATGCGCGACGTCTACAACGCAATCAAGACGTTTGAGAAGGATTTGCGCACCGCCGGCATAACCGATGACCAGATCCAGTCGGCGGCCTACGCGCTTTGTGCGACGTCGGACGATATCGTCCAGAACCTGCCCTCGTCGGGCAGGCACCAGTGGACGCAATATTCGATGCTGACCCAGTTTTTCGGGCAGGCGACCGGCGGCGTCGAATTTTATCAGGTTCTTGAAAAGGCGAAGCAGGATCCTGGCCGGAACTATGGTGTTCTTGAAGTGATGCATGCCTGTCTGTCGCTCGGCTTCTACGGCAAGTATCGGGCAATCCAGGGTGGCCAGCAGGGGCTGGAACGCGAGCGCAGAGATCTTCACGAGATCCTGAGGCGCGTCCGGCCGCGGCCCGGAGACGACCTGTCGCCGCATTGGCGCGGTCTTGAACTTTTCCAGAAGCGGACCGGATTTTCCATTCCCATCTGGTCGGTTGCGGCCGTTGCCGGGGCACTTTTGCTCGGCGGCTACGTCACCTTGATGCTGCTCCTGGCCAGCGGCAGCGAAGTGATCGCCAGCCGTTCCAGCGCGCTTTATCCGACCGGTCCGATCGAACTCGCGCGCGAGGGATATCAGCCGAGGCCACCAGCGGCACCTGAACCTCCGGCAGACGCACCGATCGACGCGCTTTCCGAACGGCTTGCCGGGATTGACGGTCTGGAAATTCAGCAGGCGGGTCCGGCAATCATGTTGCGCATGCGCGCGCAATTCGATGTGGCGGCGGCGACATTGCGCCCTGAATTCCAGTTGCTGGTTGAGCAGGTCGCGCAGACGCTCAACGAGGTTGAAGGCGAAATTCTCGTGGTCGGGCATACGGACAGCGACCCGATCCGCAACAATCCGCGGTTCCCGACCAACTGGCATCTGTCGGTTGAAAGGGCGAAATCGGTTGCCGCTGTCATGCAGGCGCTGTTGCAGACACCGGAAAGGGTGGAGGTGGAAGGCCGCGGCGCAGAAGAGCCGATCGCACCGAATACCAGCCGGGATGGAAAGGCACTCAATCGCCGGGTAGAGGTTTTTCTGAAACCTCCGTCCAAGGGACTGGTTATCGACAACTAGACGTCAACTCCGGGGCAAGGTTAGAAACAAGGTTTTATCAATGAAATTCTGGCTCGGAATAACGGCAATAATCATAGGCATTTTGGCCTTGATTGCTCTGATCTGGTTCGGTGGTCCGTTCCTGGCAATTGCGGGCGTGCGCCCATTCGAACCCCTCTGGGTGCGTCTGCTCCTCGTTTTTCTCGTCTTGCTGACGATTGGCGGCTGGACGGGTTACCGGATTTACAAGCGCATTGCGGCAAACCGAGCCCTGGAACAGGAAATCCTTCAACCCAAAGCGAGCGAACAAGATCTTCAAATCATGTCGGAGCGCATGAAGGATGCGCTCAAGACCCTGAAAACGGCCAGCGGCAACACGCGTACCTACCTCTATGATCTGCCCTGGTACCTGATGATCGGACCTCCAGGTGCAGGGAAAACGACAGCGCTGATGCATTCCGGTCTCAAGTTCGCCAATTCGCGGGGGAAAGGCGAAGCGCAGAAGATCGAAGGTCTGGGGGGAACCCGCTACTGCGACTGGTGGTTTGCCGAGAACGCCGTTCTGATCGATACCGCCGGCCGCTACACGACGCAGGACTCCGATGAAGAGCATGACAGCGAAGCGTGGCTCGGATTCCTGAAAATCCTGCGCAAGGCGCGGCCGCGTCAGCCGGTGAACGGCGTCATGGTGTCCATCAGCCTGGAAGATCTGATGACCTTGTCGGATACGGAGCTGAAGGAGCATACCGATGCCATCCGTGCGCGCCTGATCGAACTCTACAAGACGCTGAAAATTGATTTTCCAGTCTACGTGATTTTCACCAAGGCCGACACCGTCGCGGGTTTCATGGAATTCTTCGGCTCCTATCCGGAAAGCAGGCGGAACCTTGTCTGGGGCGCAACGTTCCAGACTCGCGAAAAGAACAAGAACATGGTCGCGGAAACACCGGCGGAATTCGATCTGCTGGTCGAGCGTCTCAACGAGGAGCTTGCAGACAGGCTGCAGGAGGAACCCGACCCCAGGGCACGGTTGATGCTGTACGGTTTCCCGACTCAGATTGCCGCGCTCAAGGACCGTCTCACCGGTTTTCTCAATGCGATTTTCGAGCCGAGCCGCTATTATCCCAACGCGGTTCTCAGAGGGTTTTATTTTACCTCGGGAACACAGACCGGAACCGCGATCGACCGGGTCATCGGTTCCATGAGCCAGGCCTTCGGCACCTCCTATCAGGCGGCAGCCCTGTCGGGTCAGGGCAAAAGCTACTTCCTTCGGGATCTTGTCAACAAGGTGATTATCGGGGAAGCCGGCTGGGTGACGCATAACCGGCAGGCGGTACGCATGGCCACGGCTGCGCGGATCGCGGCCTATGCGGCTATTGTATTGGTCACGCTTGGTCTGGGAAGTCTGTGGACCATAAGCTACCTGAACAACAAGGCGCTCATCGATGACACGGCAAAGGCGGTC
>JBCDEN010000794.1:0-2035 GCA_039179715.1 Pseudomonadota bacterium | reverse complement strand
GTCAATGGTTTGTTGCGCATGAACTCACTAGGAGTCCGAGCGCCAATCTGTGCCTAATAATACCAGAAAATCGCGAATTGAATGTGGCCTCGGTCACATAAACGGGAATTGGACGATACAGCCTAGGGTACGGACCCTAACCCGCAGGTTCGGTGTAGACCCCCGTTATACCGACCGCCTCTGCAGATTTTCCGATCAAACTCAGCAGTTTCGGTGCAAGCGCAGGGTCCAGTGGTCTGCCCTCCATCGCCGAAAGGACACCGACAAGCTGCGGCATGGTTTCGCGGGATCGAATCAGCACGATGTGATCAGCGCCGAACGGCAAGGCAGCGCGCAGATTGAGCACGTAGGGTGCGTCCGCCTCAAGTTTGGTGTCCAGACCCAGCGGATCCGCTTTCCTGTTTGGCGCAAGAAGACGCACCGTGCCATCCGCTTCAAGCGCAAACACGGCCATGAACCCTCCCTCTTCGGAGCGAAGTCCGACGCTGAGAGGTGATCCTTCCGGTATGTGGCCGACAGCCGGTTTCAACGTGCCCTCGACCGGTTTGCGCTCGCGCGAAAGTGCGTATAGTTCCGAAAGGAACAGCCATTTGGACACAACTTGAGAAAAACGGTCCGCGTTGCCGGCGCTGTTGCGGAGCACGATGTCTCCGAATTTCGTCAGAACATCGCCTTCGTCGACATCCCAGAACAGGTCCGCATTGCCATCGTTGACGATCTCCACGGCACCGCCATGCCTGTCCTTCAGATTCTTCAGGACGGGAAGCGCGATATCAGTGCTTGCCGAAATCGTCAGTCCGGCCGTACCGCGTTCCAGAATATTGTCCTTCACCCGCGGGAGCACGGCAGCGCGGGTCCCACCTCCAACCGTCAGGCTCGGTGTCTGCCTGCCTTCGGTCGCAACACGCACGGTTTCCTTGAGAAACAGGGTTAGTTCCTCCATGGAGATTCCACCGTCGCGGTCGAGGTCAGCCCGGCCTTCAACGCCGCGCGCAAATGACCAGCTCAACGCGCCCCTGGGTTCACCGGCGATCATGAGTTCGGGGATCACCTGCCCGTCCACCGTTGCGCCGACGTAAATGACGTTGGAGAGCTCCTGCAAGTCCGAAGCGTCATCACTGTGGCGCTTCAAGAGCGGATGGCTAGGCTGCGATCTCAGCAGATCGTTTTCAAAGGGAGGCAAGCCGACAAGGCGTGTCCCAAGGCGCACGATTCTCGGATCGATCGACCGCGTCATCGTGCCGGAATGGCAGCTGTCGGCCAGAACCAGAACGCTCCGGTCGCCGGCAGCCCGGAGCATGGCCGCAAGATCATCATCCCTGAGACGCTCCGCGTTACCGGGTGCAGAGACATCAAACCCGGCCAACAGGAACACTTCGTCGAGCCCGTCGGCCTCCGAACCTGCGACCCATTCCTCCTCCTGTGCGCCGTGCCCGGCATAGGAAAGGACAAGCACGTCGTCAGCTGCCGACCGTTCGATCAGTCCCTGCCAGGCCGTCAGGATGGCTTCCCTGGTCGCCGCCGCATCGTAAAGTGTTTCAAGATCTTCAACGCCGGCAGCCTGCAGGGTTTCGGCAATGTCCCTTGCATCGTTCACCGCACCTTTAAGCGGGGAAACGTGCTCATAGGCATCGATCCCGATCACAAGTGCCCGCCACTCTCCGGCCACACCTGCCTGGGAGGCAAGGAGCAGCGGAAGCGCGGCAACCAAGTGCCGCAGCGTCCTGAACGCCAGGACCGCCGTCGAAAGCATATTCATGTGAAGCCTCACCAGTCGGTGCGAATTAGCCCCAGGAGCCGCCGCCGCCGCCACCAGGTCCACCGCCACCGCCGCCACCGCCGCCGCCGCCGCCGCCGCCGCCATTGTCATTGTCGCGGGCCAGCGGATCATCGATCGGGTCTGGAAGCGGTGTTGCAGCCTGAGGTGCGGAAGATGACGTGGTCGCAACGGTTGGAGTTGCGGCGACCGGCTCTGCGCCCGTCGACAAGGTCGTCTGTGTTGCGCATCATGCAAGGTATAGCGCCTTCTAGCCTG
>JBCDEN010000087.1:0-9762 GCA_039179715.1 Pseudomonadota bacterium | reverse complement strand
GCGGCAGTTTTGCAAGCGCCGTGCCCTCGCGTGTCAGACGGCCGGATGCATCGATTGCGTGAAGGTCCGACAGAAGGGACTTTGCTTCTGTCCAGGCGGCCGGCGGTGGCGGGTCCGCGAATGCAAGGCTGGCCGGGTCAAGCGTTCCCCAGGCCGCGAGATCGAGAACGAGGCCGGTCAGATCGGCTTCGAGGATTTCGGGAGCTTCGGCTGCGGGCAGGGCAATCGTCTGGGCTTCGTCCCAGAGCCGGTAGCAGACGCCCGCTTCGGTTCGGCCCGCACGTCCACGCCGCTGGTCCGCTGACGCACGCGAGACTCGCACCGTCTCGAGGCGGGTAAGCCCGGTCTGCGGTTCGTATCTCGGAACGCGGGCAAGGCCGCTGTCGATCACGACGCGCACGCCCTCGATTGTTAGGGACGTCTGGGCAATCGCGCTGGCAAGCACGATCTTCCGTGCCCCGGTTTCCACAGGCCGGATGGCTGCATCCTGCGCTTTCGCGTCAAGCCCGCCATAAAGCGGCGCTACAGTGCAATGTGCCGGGATCTTGCCGGAAAGCAGATCCGCGACCCGCCTGATTTCGCCCTGACCGGGAAGGAACACCAGCAGCGACCCCGTTTCCTCGTTCAAGGCCTGGTGGACGGCACGGACGATCTGCGGTTCGATCCGGGTTTTCGGGTCGCGGCCGAGATAACGCGTTGTAACCGGAAAACTCCGTCCCCTGCTTTCCAGAACGGGCGCGTTGCCGAGCAGGTCTGAAACGGAGGCCGCATCGAGCGTTGCCGACATCGGCACGAGGCGCAGATCCTCGCGCAGCACCGATTGCACATCGAGCGCCAGCGCCAGCGCGAGATCCCCGTCAAGCGAGCGTTCGTGAAATTCATCGAACAGGATCGCGGCAACTCCGGTCAGCTCCGGATCATCCAGAATGAGCCGCGTGAACACGCCCTCGGTTATGACCTCGATGCGGGTTCTGGAGCTGACTCTGGTCTCCATGCGCACCCGGTAGCCGACTGTTTCTCCGGGCTTTTCGCCAAGCTCGTCTGCCATCCTTCGGGCGGCTGCGCGGGCGGCAAGCCGGCGCGGCTCCAGTACCAGGATCTTGCCGTCCTGCCGCCAGGGCGCATCCAAGAGAGCGAGCGGAACGCGTGTTGTTTTGCCCGCGCCCGGTTCCGCCACCAGGACCGCGTTGGTGTTGTCTTCCAGCGTCTGCAGGAGATCCGGAAGGACCGCATCTATCGGAAGTCCGGTCGAGAATGTGCGGGCCCCGGCCATGGCCTTGTTTAGCCTTGAGAGGAAGCGCTGCCGGCTTTCCATTGGCGCCCCTGCATGTCGACCGCGAAGGCGTTCGGCTCACGTGCAAAGGAAGCAAGCCCTTCAAGCGCCGGATCGGGATGGCGCACAATGAAGGTCGGGATCTTTCCCATGAGCGTTTCATGTGGCGACTTGGCCTCGAATGCGGTTCGGAAATCTCCATCGGTCAGGAAGCGCGAGATGCGGGGCGTAATGCCGCCGGTGAGATAGACACCGCCGCGGGCCAGAACGGTCAGCGCACAATCGCCCGCAACACGTCCGAGGCTGCGCGCGAAGATGTTGAGCGTCTTGACCGCGACGGGATCGTTGTCTTCAGCCGCCTGGGTGATCGTGGCTGGCGTGTCGAATGATCTTTCGGCGTTCATCCAGATACCGACTGCCCGGGCCAGTCGCGGCAGGCCGGTTCCGCTGAGAAGCTGTTCTGCGCCGATGCGGCCTCCGACCCGTTCGATATGCGGCCAGATCTGGACATCCTCCTTGCTGACCGGACCGAGTTCGACATGTCCGCCTTCGCCGGGAACGGGAACCCAGGACCCGGCTGCGAATATCATCGCGGCCGCGCCGAGCCCGGTTCCGGGGCCGAGCACGAACTTGGCGCTGTTTGCCCGGATCGACCCGGTGCCGACCTGTTCGATATCCGCGCCGCTATATCCCGGCAACGCAAGAGCCTGCGCCTCGAAGTCGTTGAGAACAACAACCTCCTCCAGACCCAGATCGGCAATCATCTTCAAGGGCTCGATCACCCAGGCAGCGTTGGTCAGGGGAATGGCATCGCCGGTGACCGGGCCGGCAACGGCAATGATCGCGGTCCTTGGCTTCGTCTCGGCCTCGGGAAAGACGGCCGTACGGATCGCGGAGGAGATGTCCGGATGATCGGCTGTAGCGGTTTTCCCGCACATGCGCGTGGATGCTTCGCTGTTGTCGACAAGCGCGAAACGGGCATTGGTGCCGCCGATATCGGCGACAAGAACGGGATAGGCGAACGATTTGAACCCTGGCGTGCAACTCATGATTTGGGCGTACCGACCTCGGGCGTATCGGATGTTGTCTGCAGCCCTTGCAAGCGTGCCGACCGGAGCAGGATGTCGGCCGTCGATTCGTTGAGCGCCATGGGGATGTCATAGACAAGCGCCAAGCGCATCAAGGCCTTCACATCAACATCATGCGGCATCGGCGACAGCGGATCGGCAAAGAAAAACAGGCCCTGCAGTTCCCCTTCGGCGATCATGGCGCCCAGCTGCTGATCGCCGCCGAGCGGGCCGCTCTTCAGGCGTTTGAGCGAGAGCTCCGGGCACGCCTCCAGAACGCGGCCGCCGGTTGTGCCCGTACCAACCAGATTGAATGCAGACAGTTTTTCGCGGTGGCGCACGGCGAAATCCACCATCGCGTCCTTTTTTGCATCATGCGCAACAAGGGCAAGTGTCGGCGGGGTTGGCATTCGGGATCCTCTTTGCAGCAAGACGGATAGGCGGCTTGGTTATTAGCCGCAAAGTCGGCGCTACGCAAAGGGGGAAGCATCACAAGTCAGCGGAAAGGGTCGAATTGAGCGAAAAAATTCGGAAGACAAAATAAGCCGCGCCCTCATTGGAGCGCGGCAGTCGATAGGCGGAAGACGTGGCGTGCTTAGTCGAACAGGTTGCACCGGACAGGTTCGCGGCCTGAAACCTTGCGGAAAAAGGGCTCAGGTTCCTTAAGATGCAGACCGGCGATTTCCAGGACGAGCTTCATGCGAATGGCATCAGCGAAACCTTCCTTCGATCGGACGGGAATCGCGAATGAGCCTGGGCCGCCGATCACGCAGTCTTCGTAGTAGTGATCGAGGTTCAGCATCGCCTGCCAGGAATTCTTGTTCGTCTTCATCATCAACGGCAACCCGTTGATCGTCACGCCCGCGGCAACCATCCGGTCCCGCATTTCCGTAACCGAACCGCCCTGGTTATTGGGACCGTCTCCGGAAATGTCGATCACGCGGCGCAGACCCATATACTGGTTGGTCTGGACCAGTTCGACGGATTTTTGCAGTGCCGAGACGATGGATGTCCGCTGCACCTGCCTCAAGGGAGCTTCGGCTATCTTGGAGGCAAAATGCGAGGCCGTGGCCGCGTCCTTGACGACGGTCCAGTCGGCGACGATGAAGTGCTCGTCGACACCGCCCCATTCCATATAGGTCACGGCAACCCTGCCGATCGGACCGACCTGGATGGCATCGACGAATTCCCGCGAGGTGAGTGCGGCGACATAGCCGGCTCGCTGGATTTCCTGTTCTTCGGTGTCCATGGATTGTGAGATATCAACCGCGAGTACGAGTTCCACGTCGACCTCGTTGGCCGGATCGTACGAGAGATTTGCGGTTGCAGGCATCGCCGGCCGGAGATCCCGGGCTTCGGCGGGAAGCATGAGCAGCATGGCCGCTGCAGGAAGGGACAGCGTTTTTGCAACTGTCCGTGCACAGTCTATTATTATGTCGAGACGCATTGGTTTCTCCTCATTCCGGTCTTGCGACCGTGTTGCCACGTCTCCCCAGTGTTATTTTGTTGTTCTGTTACTCGTCTTTACTGTCCTTGTGATTCTTGCTGAGGCGCTTGAATCGCCTTGGGTTAGCTTCAGGATTTACTTAGCAAGCTACGTGCCAAATCTAGCTGAAATCAATTTAACTGGCAAAATCAAATGTGCACGGAGTGCATATATTCCACAGATAGGAAGTTTCTGCCGGAATGCTAGGCAAGTTTTGCCGGGTGCCGTCACAATTTCGGCACCGGGCGGCAAAATATGCCGGTGCGGGCTTTTCGGGTTAAGCTGCGGCAATGCCCTGAAATGAAGCAGTTTGCTTAAAATTCGGGAGCTTTTTTTGTTGACGAACGCGTTCGCGCTGGTCATGATCTGAATATATTCTCACTAGGTGAAGAATTTTTCGGTACACACTGAAAACTCGTGCCGTGAGACAAGAAGGGCTCGTTGAACGGGCCGGTTTCGTTGGCGGGTCCGGACCATTGCTGATCCGGCCGTGGGAAGGTGTCGACGTATATGCAGGCGCACGAAGACGATTGGACATCATACATGGCCATCCGTGCGGCGTGGCTTTCCTTCGTGGGCGGCCGCACCCAGGGTGAAATCGCATCTCAGCTGGGCGTGTCGCCGGCGAAGGTGCACCGTCTGATCGCGCATGCCCAGAAGGCAGGTTACGTAAAGTTTCAGGTTGACGGCAGGCCGATGGAATGCCTGCAGCTTGAAAAGGAACTCTCGCGCTTTTTCGATCTCACCAACTGCATCATTGCCCCCGATCTTGGCGGCGGCGATGATGAGAGTGTCTTGCGCGCGGTCGCCGTATCAGCGTCACAGTTTCTGACCGGCCTGCTCTCCGGCCCAAACCTCAAGCGTCTCGGCGTCGGCATGGGCCGCACCATGAAAGCGTCGGTGGAGGCTCTGCCCAAAACTGCCCGCCAGGATCTGGAAATCATGTCCATCTGCGGCTCGCTCACGCGCACGCTGGCCGCGAACCCCTACGACATCGTGCAGAAGATGCAGGAGCGCACCGGCGGTATCGGCTACTATCTGCCCGTGCCTTACTTCGCCGAAAATCCCGATGAAAAGGCCATGTTCCTGACACAGCGCAGTGTGCAGGACCTGATGGCGCGCGCGCGCCAGTCCGATGCCTTCCTGATCGGCATCGGGTCTGTCGAGAACGAGGGTCACCTGGTTCAACGCGGCATGATTTCAAAACAGGAACAGGAACAATTGATGTCTTGCGGCGCCGTCTGTGATTTGATGGGCCGCTTTTTGACGATCGAAGGAAAACTGGCTCCCAATTCGCTCGGCGATTGTGCCGTCGGGCTGCATTTCGATGAAGTGCGGGGGCGCCGTGTAATTGCGCTGGTGGGCGGGCAGAGCAAGGTGGATGCAACCCTTGCCGCACTTCGCACCGGTGTCATTACCGATCTTGTCACGGACGAGACCCTCGCGAGGGCTCTGAGTGCGCGGGTCGGATTGCAACTGGCACAGTCCGCATGACGCGGCTGGGTCACGAGGGGAAACGGGTCTGACAGGAAAGCAGGCCCCCGCATGTCGGAGGACATAAACGTGAAGAAGCTTCTAACCATCGGCACGGCTCTTGCCGGACTGGCCTTTACCGTTGCAACCGCGGCGGCTGACACCAAGCCTGCCGTGCTTTACGATCTCGGCGGACGGTTCGACAAGTCGTTCAACGAAGCCGCCTACACCGGTGCCGAGAAATTCAAGCAGGACTACGGCATCGAGTACCGCGATTTCGAAATCCAGAACGACAGCCAGCGCGAGCAGGCCCTGCGCAACTTCGCAAAGCGCGGCATGAACCCGATCGTCGCCATCGGTTTCTCGCAGGCCAACGCCGTTGAGAAGGTCGCGGCGGAATTCCCGGACACGCAATTTGCGATCGTCGACATGGTCGTCGATCTGCCGAACGTCCGCTCAATCCTGTTCAAGGAGCACGAAGGTTCCTACATTGTCGGCCTTTTGGCCGCCATGGCGTCCGAGACCGGCAAGGTCGGTTTTGTCGGCGGTATGGACATCCCGCTCATCAGCAAGTTTGCCTGCGGCTACAAGCAGGGCGTGGCGGCTGCCAATCCGGATGCCGAAGTGTTCGAAAACATGACCGGCACGACCGGTGCGGCCTGGAACGACCCGGTCAAGGGCGGTGAGCTGGCCAAGTCGCAATTCGACCGTGGTGCGGACGTGGTCTATCACGCGGCTGGCGGCACCGGCATCGGTGTGCTTCAGGCGGCAGCGGATGCCGGCAAGCTTGGCATCGGCGTCGACAGCAACCAGAACGGCCTGCATCCGGGCTCCGTTCTGACCTCCATGCTGAAGCGCGTCGACATTGCCGTCTACCAGGCGTTCGAAGATGCGGAAAATGACAGCTGGTCCTCCGGCTTCGAAGTCCTTGGCCTCAAGGAAGGCGGTGTCGACTGGTCGCTGGACGATAACAATGCGGAACTGGTGAACGACGAGATGAAAGCGGCCGTCGAAACGGCAAGCCAGCAGATCATCTCCGGCGAAATCGTCGTCCACGACTACATGTCCGACGAATCCTGCCCGAACTGAAGGGTCGGCAAGAACTGTCTCCGCGCCATGAGCGCGGAGGCTTCCACCTGATATCGCCTGCCGCCCAAATTTCTGCCGGGGGATCGGATGATCAGCTTGAAATCTGGACTGTTCAGTGCGGCCCTGGCCGCAGCATTCACCGCATCGGCGGCGTTGGCCGATCCCGCTATCGTCTATTCGGTCGGCGGCAAGTTCGACGGCTCCTTCAATGAAAGTGCCTATGCGGGCGTAAAGCGGTTTCAGGACGAAACCGGCGAAGCCGTTCGCGAATTTTCCCTGGAGCGCGATGCCCAGAGTCTCCAGGCCCTGCGGAATTTCGCAAGCCGCGGCGGCGAACCGGTGGTCGCGATCGGCTTCAATCAGGCCAATGCGCTCGGGCAGGTCGCGCCGGATTTTCCGCAAACCGACTTCGCCATCGTCGACATGGTCGTCGATCAGCCGAACGTGCGTTCCTATGTGTTCAAGGAACAGGAGGGGGCCTATATCGCAGGGCTCCTCGCAGCCATGGCAACGAAATCCGGAACGGTTGGCTTTGTCGGCGGCATGGATATTCCGATCATCCAGCGGTTCCTGTGCGGCTACAAGCAGGGCGCGCAGGCCGCGAACCCGGATGTCAACGTCATCTTCAACATGACCGGCGACACGCCGGCGGCCTTCACGGATCCTGTGCGCGGCGGCGAACTCGCGATCGGTCAGATCCAGCGCGGTGCCGATGTCATCATTCAGGCAGCCGGTGGAACCGGGCTTGGTGTCCTCCAGGCAGCAGCGGACGCGGACATTCTCGGGATCGGCACCGACAGCAACCAGAACGGCCTGCATCCCGGCAAGGTACTGACCTCGATCCGCAAAAGGGTCGACAACGCGGTTTTCGACAGTTTCAAGTCGGCGCAGGACGGCACCTTCGCGCCGGGTATTCAGGTGCTCGGGCTGGCGGAAGGCGGCATGGACTGGGTTCTGGATGAAAACAACGCCGATCTCATCTCGGACGACATGAAGGCCGCTGCCGACAAGGCCGTCGCAGATATCTCCGCAGGCCGTATCAGGGTGCATGACGTCGTCACTGACGGCGCGTGTCCGATCTGATCCGGATCTGCGCTGACAGGGGGCAGGAAGAATGACAGGAAACAAACGTCAGGCCTGGGGGAAGGCATGAGCGAAACGCCGGCAATCGAGCTCAGGAAAATCAACAAGCGGTTTGGCGCGGTTCACGCAAACAAGGATATCGACCTTGTCGTGAAGAAGGGATCCATCCACGGTATCATCGGGGAGAACGGTGCGGGCAAATCCACGCTGATGTCCATCCTTTACGGCTTCTATCACGCCGATGACGGCGACATTCTCATCGGCGGAAAGAAAGAAACGATCCCCGATTCCAAGGCGGCTATCGCCATGGGCATCGGAATGGTTCACCAGCACTTCATGCTGGTCGACAACTTCTCCGTTCTGGAAAATGTCGTGCTCGGCGCTGAAGACAGCCAGCTGCTCGCCGGAGGTCTGTTTCGCGCGCGCTCCGAATTGAAGCGCCTTGAGGAGGAATACGAACTGCGCGTTGATCCCGATACGCTGATTGAAGATCTTCCCGTCGGGCTTCAACAACGCGTCGAGATCCTGAAAGCGCTCTACCGCAGCGCCGAGATTCTCATTCTGGACGAGCCGACAGGCGTTTTGACGCCAGCCGAAGCGGACCACCTTTTCAAGATCCTCGAAGTCTTGCGAAACGAAGGCAAGACGGTTCTTCTGATCACGCACAAGCTGCGCGAAATCATGGCGATCACCGATACGGTCTCGGTCATGCGGCGCGGCGAGATGGTGGCCACGGTGGAGACCAGGGACACATCCATGGAACAGCTGGCCGAACTGATGGTCGGCCGCTCGGTGCTGCTGCGCGTCGACAAGAAACCTGCCGAACCCAAGGCACCGGTGATGGAAGTCTCCAACCTGACCGTGACCGACAGCCGCGGCGTTCAGGTGGTCAAGGACGTCTCGTTTTCGGTTCGGGCCGGCGAAATCGTCGGCATTGCAGGCGTATCGGGAAATGGCCAGTCCGAACTCCTGGAAACGCTTTCCGGCATTCGCCGCGCGACGAGCGGCATCCTGAAGATCCACGGCGAAAAGATCGACCTGAGCACAAGCACGCTTGATGCTGCTGACATGCGTGAGAAAAGCATGGGCCATGTGCCCGAAGACCGGCACAGGATGGGGCTGATCAACAGCTTCACCGAGTACGAGAATTCCATACTCGGATATCACCGCGACCCGGCCTATTCCAAAGGCGTTCTGATGGATCTTGCAACCATCAAGAAGAACGCGGTTGCCGAGATCGAGAAATATGACATCCGCCCGCCGAACCCGATGCTGAAAACCGCGAATTTCTCCGGCGGCAACCAGCAGAAGATCGTTCTTGCGCGCGAGATCGAGCGGGATCCGGAAGTGCTGCTCGTCGGCCAGCCGACGCGCGGTGTCGATATCGGTGCAATCGAGTTCATCCACCGGCGGCTCGTGGAGCTGCGTGATGCCGACAAGGGTGTGTTGCTGGTCTCGGTCGAGCTTGACGAGATCCGGGCGCTTTCCGACCGCGTCCTGGTGATGTTTGACGGCCGGATTGTCGGCGAACGCGGCGCAAACGCGGAAGAAGGCGATCTCGGGCTGCTGATGGCCGGCGTCGACAATTCTCCGTCCGTCCAGGGAGGTGTGCAATGACTGCCGGTCAGCTTCCACGTTGGGTCGACCTCGGCCTCATTCCCTTCCTGAACCTTGCCGCTGCATTTCTCGTCTCCGGTCTGGTTGTCGTCCTGATTGGCGAGAACCCGCTTGAAGCGGTCCAGATCCTGGTCTGGGGATCGCTCGGCTACGGCGAGGGTATCGGGTTCACCCTGTTCTACGCGACCAACTTCATCTTCACGGGGCTCGCGGTCGCCGTTGCCTTTCATGCGGGGCTGTTCAACATCGGCGGTGAGGGGCAGGCCTATCTCGGCGGCCTTGGTGTCGCCTTTGCCTGCCTTGCGCTCGACAGCGTTGTCCCCTGGTATGTCACGCTTCCCTTTGCCGTCATCGGCTCCGCACTGACCGGAGCAGCGTGGGCCTTCATTCCGGCCTGGTTGCAGGCGACCCGGGGCAGTCACGTCGTCATCACCACGATCATGTTCAACTTCATTGCCTCCTCGCTGATGGTCTATCTGCTCAACGGCATGCTGAAGGAACAGGGGTCGATGCAGCCGGAAACCAGGACCTTCGAAGGTGGCGGGCGTCTGCCGTTCCTGAACGACATCTTCCCGTCCTTCGGATTTGGCTACGCGCCGGTCAACCTGTCGCTCTTTCTTGCGCTGGCGGCCTGCCTGCTTGTCTGGCTGTTGATCTGGCGCACGAAGCTCGGC
>JBCDEN010000193.1:0-6946 GCA_039179715.1 Pseudomonadota bacterium | reverse complement strand
GTGGCCACGAGCGTCTTCATGCCCATGAAAGCCCCCACCAGAATCGCGAACGCGATCAGGGCCTGCAGCAGCGCTTTCAGGATCAGCATGACGCGCCGCCAGCCGCTGTCCGGCTGGCGCTCGGCGGGGGGCAGGAATTCGGAAACGGGTTCCTTTCCCGGTTCCTGAGGCAATGACTGCAACATTGTCGGCATTCCGCACTAGCGTATTGTGGACGGATGCAAGACCCGCGCGTCTGCAGATAGATTTGCTTCGCACTGCAAAATTCAAGTCTCGCATACGCCGTGGTACGCAAGATGACACCTTCAAAATTGTAACGAATTGTGTCTGAAGACTCAAAATTGTTGCGGCATCCGCAGCATCAGCGCTCGAAACGGTATGTCTCGTTGCAGAATTCGCAAGTCACCTCGATCCTGCCGTTCACGCTCATTTCCTCGATCTCTTCCGCGCTGAAACTTGCCAGCACACCCTTGATCTTCTCACGCGAACAGCGGCACTTGTCCGCCAGCGGCTGCGGATCGAACAGCCGGACGCCACGCTCGTGGAACAGCCGGAAAAGCAGCATCTCGACGCTGACTTCCGGATCCGTCAGTTCATCGTCCTGAACCGTATCCACGAGCACCTTGGCCTCGACCCAGGCGTCGTCTTCTTCCACTTCATGCGGCGCGGTGCCCTCAGGCGCGTCTCCGGGATCGATGTCGGCCTGCCGCAGGCGTTCGGGCGCTTCGGGCAGAAACTGAATGAGGATGCCCCCGGCCGTCCAGGTCCTGGCGTGGCCTTCGCCCTCCTTGCGCGTATAGAGCTCGCCGACACCAAGGCGCACTTCCGTCGGGATCTGCTCGGAGCGTTCGAAGTAGCGCCGTGCGACTTCCTCAAGCGAAATGCCGTCGAGTTCGACCAGCCCCTGGTAGCGCTGCATGTGCTGGCCCTGATCGATGGTCATTGCCAGGTGCCCGTGACCGAGCAAGGCCTCCGGCGATGCCTTGCCGGCCGCCATCAGGGCCTGAACGCGGTCGTTGTCGAAGGTTGCGCAGGCCCGGACTGCATCGGGAGACGCAAAATCGACGACCAGCATGGAGACCGGACCCTCGGTCTGGGTCTGGAGCGTGAACCGGCCGTCGAACTTCAGCGAGGTGCCGAGCAGACCTGTCAGGACAATCGCTTCGGCCAGCAGCCGCGAGACCGGTTCGGGATAGTCATGCCTTGCGAGAATGCTCTCCAGAACAGGGCCGAACGCGACAGCGCGTCCCCGGACATCCAGTTCCTCGACGGCAAAGGGCCGGACAGCGTCCAGCCCTGCGGGTGCAATACCCAGTTCTTCAAGATTCAATGCCACGTCGGCTTTGCCTCAATCCTTGCCGAAGCACCAGGCCAGAATACCCTTCTGGGCGTGGAGCCTGTTCTCGGCTTCATCAAACACCACCGAATTGGGGCCATCCATGACCTCGGACGTGACCTCCTCGCCGCGGTGGGCGGGGAGGCAGTGCATGAACAGCGCATCGCCGTTTGCTTCCGACATCAGGCGTTCATTGACCTGATATGCGCTCAGGAGGTTATGGCGCGATTCAGAATCGTCGTCGCCCATGGACACCCAGCAGTCTGTTATCACACAGTCGGTTCCCTTGACGGCCTCATATGGGTCCGTCGTCACCTGAATGGAACCCCCTTTGGCGCGCGCGAGGTCGATAAGCTCCTGCGGCGGTGCAAGTTCGCCCGGTGTTGCGATCCGCAGTTCGAAATCGAAGCGCGGTGCCGCGTGGATCCAGGAGGCCAGGACGTTGTTGCTGTCGCCCGTCCAGGCAACGCTCTTGCCCTGGATCGACCCCCTGTGTTCTTCGAAGGTCATCAGGTCGGCCATGATCTGGCACGGATGCGAGATCTTGGTGAGGCCGTTGATCACCGGGACAGTGGCATGCTGGGCCAGCTGGTTCAGCTCGTCGTGATCCAGGATCCGGATCATGATGGCGTCCACGAAGCGGGAGAGAACCTTGGCCGTGTCGCTGATCGATTCCCCACGGCCGAGCTGCATCTCCGCGCCGGTGAGCATGAGTGTCTCGCCGCCGAGTTCGCGCATGCCGACATCAAAGGAGATGCGCGTTCGTGTCGACGGCTGCTCGAAAATCATCGCGAGCACCTTGCCGGCAAGCGGTCCCTCGCCGGGACGAACACCATTGCGGGCGGCCTTGATCTTTTTCGCGGTCTGAAGGATGGCACGCAGTTCGTCGCCTTCGAACTGCGTGAGGTCCAGAAAGTTCCGGTAGGCTCCGCCGGCGGTCATTCGGCCGCTCCTTCCACCAGCTTTGCCTCGACAACCCGGGCGGCCTGTTCCAGACGCTCCACCGCGGTCGCAATCTCGTCCTCGGTCATGGTCAGCGGCGGCATGATCCGGACGACATTGTCGCCGGCGGGGACCGCCAGAAGGCCAACCTCGCGAGCTGCGGCAACATAATCACCCGCAGGCACGACGCATCTCAATCCGAGCATCAGCCCCATGCCGCGAACCTGGTCAAGAACCTTCGGATGGCCATCGACCAGACCGGCAAGTTTCTGCTTTAAACTGAGACCCTTCTTCTGAACATCCTCCAGGAACCCGTCTGCCAGGATCACGTCGAGAACCGCGTTGCCGACGGCCATGGCGAGCGGGTTGCCGCCGAAGGTCGTTCCGTGGGTTCCCGGCACCAGCGCGGCGGCCGTCTCGGAGGTTGCAAGGCACGCGCCGAGGGGAAATCCGCCGCCGATGCCTTTCGCGACCGCCATGATATCCGGACTGACGCCCGTCCATTCATGCGCAAACAGCTTGCCGGTCCGGCCGACACCGGTCTGGATTTCGTCGAATATCAGCAGGATGCCCTGATCGTCACAGATCTGGCGCAAGGCACGCAGGAAATCCGGCTGGATCTCGCGGATGCCGCCTTCGCCCTGGATCGGCTCAATGGCGAGCGCCGCCGTCTGGGGGCCTATGGCGGCCTTCAATGCGTCCAGATCACCGGCCGGCACCTGGTCGAAACCCGGTGCCTTCGGGCCGAACCCTTCCAGATACTTTTCCTGGCCGCCGGCGGCGATTGTCCCAAGCGTCCGGCCGTGGAACGCACCTTCGAAAGTGATGATCTGGTAGCGGTCCGGCTGACCGTTGTCGTAGTGATACCGGCGCGCGCACTTGATGGCTGCTTCCATCGCCTCGGCACCGGAGTTCACAAACAGCACCTTGTCGGCAAAACTTGCCTCTGCAAGCCGCCGTGCCAGACGTTCGCCCTCGGGCATCTGGTGCAGGTTGGACACGTGCCAGAGTTTTGCCGCCTGCTCCTGCAGGGCCTTGACGAGATGCGGATGACTGTGACCGCACGCGTTCACCGCGATGCCGGAACCGCAGTCGAGGAATCGTCGGCCGTCGGTCGTAACCAGCCAGACACCTTCCCCGTGATCGAATGTCAGGTTCGATCTTGCGTAGTTTCCGAATAGTGCAGTCGCGGACATAACCTCGTCTAACTCCCTAGAGCATTCTGCCTGCCTGTCATTGCAAGCCAGGGGCTCCTTGCGTTTGGTTTCAACCGGGCAGCGGAGCCGACCGTTCGCGGTCGCTCAATCCCGGATCTGGAAAAGCTTATCCCTGCAACGAAACATGCGTTTCGCACCGATGCATCTCAAAGATGGAAATAAGCCAAAACGCAACGTGCCGCCCCGAGGAGGCGGCACGTTTGCGCCCTTCTTATACACCGGCATCACGGTGACCTGTCAATGGTCCGCGCACGCACGCGTTCCGAAACCGAATTCGTAAAACTCCCGAAGAACTTGCCATAACTGGGGAAAAGTCATTTCATCCCCAGTTGCTTTGGGCGCAACGGTTGCCTGCGAAATTAACGTTATTGTAACCTTTACAGTATGAGACACGATATCTCGTGGGGCAAACCTTCCTGAGGCACAAGATATGCCACACTGGACGTGCTGACGCATGTCCTTGAGACGACTATTGGCTCTTTGGGCCAGACAAAAGGGTGCGGGCAATGAGTTGGACGAACGAACGGGTTGAACTGCTCAAGAAACTTTGGAGCGAAGGCCTGAGCGCAAGCCAGATCGCGGGCGAACTCGGCGGTGTGACGAGAAATGCCGTCATCGGAAAGGTGCACCGGCTCGGATTGTCCGGGCGTGCCAAGACCTCCAGCTCGGCAGGCAAGCCCCGCCGTCCGCGGACGGCGGCACCAGCTGCAGGTGGCGCGCCGAAGAAACCGGCCAGTCAGCCGCAATCGATCGGCGCAACGGCGCTGAAGGCCGACATCGCGCCGGATCCCGTGGTCGAGCTGAAGCCTCGGGTGGAACCCGTGCCCGAAATGGTGGTCCCGATTTCGGAACGCGCCAGCATTCTCACGCTGACCGAACGCACCTGCAAATGGCCGATCGGAGATCCGGCAACGGACGACTTTTATTTCTGCGGCCGTCAGTCTGACCCGAATGTCCCCTATTGCACGTATCACTGCAAAATCGCCTATCAGCCCGTCGCCGACCGCAGGCGCGACCGCAAGACCGTCGCCCGGGCCTCCTGACCAGGGTCACATCACGTGCGTGCTCTGATAGCGCAGCCGAGACACAATTAAGAACACCCGCTGCTGCAGCGGGTGTTTTCCTGTCTGGTACTCAGCCGGCGGCCGAAAACTGATCGTTGAAGGCGTAGCCTGCGCCGCGCACCGTGCGGATCGGGTCCTTTGCCTTGCCCCTGTTGAGGGCCTTGCGCAGCCGCCCGACATGAACATCCACGGTACGCTCGTCGACATAGACATCATGTCCCCAGACGCCGTCGAGCAGCTGTTCGCGCGAGAACACGCGGCCGGGTGATGTCATCAGAAACTCCAGCAAGCGGAATTCGGTCGGCCCCAGGTGGATTTCCTTGGTGCTCCGGCGCACGCGATGGGTCTCTCTGTCGAGTTCGATGTCACCCGAGCGCAACATCGTGGAGACGACTTCGGGGCTGGCGCGGCGCAGGATCGCGCGCACGCGGGCCATCAGTTCGGGGACGGAAAACGGTTTCACGACATAATCGTCAGCCCCCGTGGATAGCCCGCGAATGCGTTCAGCCTCCTCGCCGCGCGCGGTCAGCATGATGACCGGCAGGCGCTCGCTGTCCTCGCGCGCGCGCAGACGCCGGCAGAGTTCAATGCCGGACAGCCCCGGCAACATCCAGTCGAGCAGAAGCAGGTCAGGCAGGCTTTCGCGCAGACGGATTTCCGCCTCGTCGCCGCGAATGCAGGTGTCAACCTGATATCCTTCCGCTTCCAGATTGTATCTCAAAAGAAGGCTGAGAGGTTCTTCGTCCTCAACAATGAGCACCTTCGGCATTCAACTTCGCTCCGATTTTCCGGCCGGCATCCAGATGCCGGCCCAAATTCGAGCCATCAACCCGGCTCAGACAGCACCCGACATTTCATCGACCTTTTCACGCTCTTCCGGCAGGCGCTCGCCGGTCACCATGAAGTAGACGTTCTCGGCGATGTTGGTTGCATGGTCGCCAATCCGCTCGATGTTCTTGGCACAGAACAGCAGATGGACGCATTGCGTGATGACCCGCGGGTCTTCCATCATGTAGGTCAGCAATTCGCGGAACAGGGACGTATAGATCGCATCCACCTCGGCGTCGGCTTCCTGCACCCGGCGTGCGGCTTCCGCGTCGCGGCGCGTATAGGCATCCAGAACCTGTTTCAGCTGGCCAAGGGCAAGTTCCGTCATGTGCTCGACACCGATCGCCAGCTTCTTGGGCTGCAGATTGTTGTCAATCGCGATCGCGCGCTTTGCAACATTCTTGGCAAGGTCGCCAACCCGCTCAAGGTCGTTGGCAATCCGGCTTGCCGCCGTGATTTCGCGCAGGTCCTGGCCCATCGGCTGACGGCGCGCAATCATCTCGATGAGCTTCGCTTCGACTTCCTGATGAAGCGTATCGAGACGTTCGTCGTTCACGACCGTGGCTTTGGCGAGCTCGTGATCCTGAGAAACGAGAGAAGCAACCGCATCGGCAAACGCGCGCTCAGCAAGGCCGCCCATTTCGGCGACCTTCCCTGCCATTTCCGTCAGTTCCTCGTCATACGCCGAAACAATGTGTTCGGACATTCTGTGTCTCCTTCCGATTTCAGGTCATCGCCTAGCCGAAGCGGCCAGTGATGTAGTCCTGAGTACGCTTGTCTTTCGGATTTGTGAATATGTCCTCGGTCAGACCTTCTTCAACCAGGATACCGAGGTGGAAGAATGCGGTGCGCTGCGAGACACGGGCCGCCTGCTGCATGGAGTGGGTCACGATGACGATCGTGTAGTTCGCACGCAGCTCGTCGATCAGTTCCTCGACCTTGGCCGTCGCAATGGGGTCGAGCGCAGAACAGGGCTCGTCCATCAGGATGACTTCCGGGCTGACGGCGATGGCCCGCGCGATGCAGAGGCGCTGCTGCTGGCCACCGGACATGCCGGTTCCAGGTTCGTCGAGGCGGTTCTTGACCTCTTCCCAAAGGCCGGCCTTCTGCAGGCTGGAGGAAACGATGTCGTCAAGCTCGGCTTTGTTGCGCGCGAGACCGTGGATGCGCGGGCCGTAGGCGATGTTGTCATAAATCGACTTCGGGAACGGGTTCGGCTTCTGGAAGACCATACCGACTTTCGCCCGCAACTGCACCGGGTCCACTTTCGGGTCGTAGATATCCTCGTTGTCGATCTTGATCGATCCTTCGACGCGGCAGATATCGATCGTGTCGTTCATGCGGTTGATGCAGCGCAGGAAGGTGGACTTGCCGCAGCCCGAGGGGCCGATGAAAGCCGTGACGGTCTTGTCCTCGATCTCCACATCCACGTCTTTGATCGCATGGGTGTCGCCGTAAAAGACGTTCACGCCCTTGGCCCCGATCCTCAGGCAATCAGAAACGATGGCAATCGGGGATGGAGCCAACGATCTTGCAATGATTGAAAAGGCAGGCATGGG
>JBCDEN010000752.1:0-2233 GCA_039179715.1 Pseudomonadota bacterium | reverse complement strand
GATGAAAATTACGCTGACGATCGGCGTGGTTCACATCGTTCTCGCCAATCTGATGCGCGCCATGCACGAAACGACCCCGAGCGGCCGCTTTCAGCCCCTGGGCTGGTGTCTTGTCGCGCTCGGCGGGCTCGCAACCTTTCTGGGTCAAGAGACGGTTCTGGCCACTCTGGGTCCGGCGGCAGTTGTCGCGGGCCTGCTCATGGTCGGTTTCTTCGGCAGTGACCGCAAGGTGGATTCGCTCAAGACAGGCGGCTTGCGGCTGTTCGACGGCCTGGCGGCGCTCGCGCGTATCGTGAACATTTTTTCCGACGTTCTCAGCTACATGCGTCTGTTTGCGCTGGGCCTTGCGGCCGCGTCTCTGGCTGAAACCATCAACTCGCTGTCCGGGCAACTGAACCAGGCTGTGCCGGGGATCGGCATCCTGATCGCCATCCTGGTTCTGGCCATCGGCCATGCCATCAACATCGGGCTCGGCCTGATTGCCGGCTGCGTCCACGGACTGCGCCTGAATGTCATTGAGTTTTTCAATTGGGGTCTGAAGGACGAAGGCAAACCCTTCCGCTCTTTCAAAAAAGAGGAGACACGCCTGTGAACGAATTCGTTGTGGCTCTCGGTTGGTTTGGGCTTTACGCGCCGGTGGCGCTCGGCGCGATCGGCAGTGCCTGGGGCTGTGCGCTCGGCGGCAGCGCCGCCATTGGTGCGATGCTGGACAGTGACGGCGGCTATGGCCGGTTCATCGGCGTGTCGCTGATGCCGTCGTCGCAGGTCATCTACGGCATCGTCATCATGTTCTCGTTGCAACAGTCGAGCGTTGATGCCGCAAACGGTGCGGCTCTTTTCGGGATAGGTGTCCTGTCCGGGTTCACCATGATGATCACCGGTATCCGCCAGGGTGAGGTTCTTGCTTCCGCGATCCACGCATCCAAGGCGAAGCCTGAAATCTTCGGGATATCGCTGGCACCGGCAGCGGTGCTGGAGGGATTCTCGGTTTTCGCGCTGGTCTTTGCGCTGGTTCTGGCCGGTTCGATCCCGAGTTAGGAGGCTGTCATGTCCAAGGAAAACGGATCGGCAGATCTTGAAAACGCAGCCGGCGCCGGCGTCCAGGCCCTGATCGACCGGCTGAAGTCGGAAGGGGTGTCCGCCGGGCAGTCCGAGGGCGACGAAATCCTGTCCAAGGCAAAGGCCAGGGCCGACGAGATCGTGTCGGAGGCTCAAAAGCGCGCCGATGCCCTGCTTGCGGACGCCCGGGCCGAGGCGGCCAAGGAAAAGGCGGCGACCGAAGACGGCCTCAAGGTCGCAGCGCGCGACCTCGTGCTGAGCCTCAGGAACGAGCTGGGAGACAGGATCCAGCAGGAAGCCGGACGTCTCGTTGGCACGACCCTCGGCGACGAGCAGTTCCTGGAAAAACTGATTCTGGCGATGGCGGGCAACGCCAAAGACAACGCTTCGGTCGTTGACACCGAACCCATGGAAATCGTGCTCCCGGAAAAGATCGTCACCTTTGAGGAGTTGAAGCAGTCGCCGGAGGCGGTCGAACCGGGAACCCTGACGCATTTCGTCATTGCGCTCGCAGGAGAGGCCTTGCGTGACGGTGTCACTTTCTCGACGGCTCCGGGCTTTGACGGGATCAAGGTGAAGCTGACGGATCGCAACGTCTCGATCGATCTGACAGAAGAAGCGATCGCCACCTTGTTGAAGCGGCACCTGCAGCCCCGTCTGCGTGCTGTCATGGAAGGGGTGCTCAGGTAATCATGTCGCGGCCGCACCAATATATTTCGCTTGTCACAAGCCTGCCGCATCTGGGCGAATTGTTCACCCGGAAGGAGGTGCCGATTTCGCAGTTCCGCTTGAAGCAAAGGTTGTCGATGCTCGAGGACGGGCACACGCGCCTCTTGAAGGAACTGGTCGAGATCACCGCCTGGGCAGGTGTCGCGAAATACGACCGGGACCTTGAGGTCATCGCGCGGGCGAAACAGGTCATGGAAGATCTCGGGGATTACCCCGATCTTCAGCACCTTGTCGGCACGCGCATGGAAACCCGAACGCTGATTGCAGCATTGCGCCGGCGGCACGCGGGCCAGGAAACCGCAGGCGAGATAGCGTCTTGGGGCTACGGTCGCTGGTGCAGCCGGATCAGGGCCAATTGGAGCGATCCGGCATTCGGCCTGGGCCATTTCATGCCCTGGATTGCGGAGGCGCACCGGCTGATGCGCGCCGGAGATCACATCGCCCT
>JBCDEN010000032.1:0-12751 GCA_039179715.1 Pseudomonadota bacterium | reverse complement strand
GGAACCGGTCCGCGCGTCGAAATGCCCGCGGGTTGAGCGTCCAAGGACAATGAGCACAATCTTTGGGAGGATTTCATGCTCTTCTCTTTGAAGTCCGCACCCGCAGTTTCCGCGGTCGCGCTTACGGGAATTTTTGCCACTGAAACATTCGCCGCCGACCTGACCTGGAACGTGTCGCTCTGGGGCAAACGCCGCGCCTTTACCGAACACGTCGAAAAACTTGCTGAAGAAGTCGCAGCCAAAACGGACGGCAAGTTCGAAATCAAGCTGCATTACGGCGGAGCGCTGTCCAAGTCGCGCGAGAACCTGGACGGAATTTCCTTCGGCGCATTCGAAATGGCGCAATTCTGCGCGTCCTACCACGCCGACAAGAACCCGACCCTGACCGTTCTGGAACTGCCGTTCCTGGGCGTCAACGACCTGGAAACAGAGGTCAAGGTTGCCAAGGCGCTTTATGATCATCCCGCTGTTCAGGCCGATCTCGGCCGTTGGAACGCAAAGCTGCTGATGCCGTCGCCGATGCCGCAGTATAACTTCGCCGGCAAGGGTGACGTGCCTGCGTCGGTCGCCGACTTCGACGGCATGCGCGTCCGTGCACTCGGTGGTCTCGGCAAGCTGATGGAAGCCGCCGGTGCCGTGCCGACATCGGTCACCGCGTCCGAAACCTATCAGGCGATCGATTCCGGAACGGTTCAGGCCGCCGGCTTCGCGCCGCATGCGCATCTGTCGTTCAAGGTGGTTGAAGTTGCGGACTGGTGGACCAAGAACCTGAATCCCGGCACCGTTCACTGCCCGGTCGTTGTCAACGTGGAGGCCTACGAGGCCCTTCCGGATGACTTCAAGGCGGCGCTTGATGCGTCCGTTGATCCGGCACTCGATCATTACCTGGCAACCTACGCCAAGGTTTACGACAAATGGTGGCCGGAGCTGAAAGAGCGCGGCATCGTTGAAGTCGAGTTCAACGACGACGAACTCAGCGCCTTTGCCGCGAAGGCGGGCCCGATCCACGACGCATGGATTGAAGAGCAGACGGCTGCTGGCCTTCCGGCGCAGGAACTGCTCGACATGGTCAAGAAAACCATCGCCGAATAAACCGGCAGACCTGGTTTGCGTCAATTGCTCCCCGGCGTTCCCAAAAACGCCGGGGAGCCTTGCCCCGGGGCTTTAAACTCATGATGACAATTGATCCTGCGGGACGTTCCGGTGAGGAGCGACCGACGACTTACATCCGTTTCAGCGGGTTGCTTGCCCATGTTGAAAACGGGTTCAACCTGATCGCCGCTTTCTCGATCATTGCACTGATCTTTCTCGCCGTGGCGCAGGTTTTTGGACGTCTCTTGTTCAACGCGCCGATACCCGGCTTCATCGATATAACCGAACAGGCGATGGCGATTTTCGCCTTTGCCGGTGTAGCCTACTGTCAGCGCGTCGGCGGTCACATCCGGATGGAGATCGTGCTCGGTCGGCTGCGCGGGCGCGCACTGTACATCTGCGAAATGTTCGGCGTGATCCTGATCGCCTTCACCGTTGCGCTTCTCATCTGGGGCGCCTGGTACCACTTCGACAGATCGTGGAACATCGGTGACAGCACAATGGATATCCGCCTGCCGACCTGGCCGTCGAAACTGGTTGTGCCCGTCGCGCTCAGCGTCCTGCTCATGAGGTTGCTCCTGCAGATCTATGGATATGCGCGCCTTGTCGCCGATCCCACGCGCCAACCCATTGCGGTCCCGGTCATCGAAAAGGTGGAGGACGTCGCCCAGCACGAAATCGAAGAAGCCTTCGGTGAGGAAACCCCCGGGGAGGGCTCCAAATGACCCCGTTTGAAGTAGGTCTTCTCATGACGGGCGTCTTGCTGGTCATGGTCATTTTTGGCGTCCGCGTCGCATTCGCCGCTGCCTTTACTGGGCTTGTCGGACTGATCATTCACTTCTCCATGAAGATGGGCTTCGAACGCGGCTTTTTCGTTGCGCTCAAGATGGCGGGAACAATCCCGCATTCCAAGTCGGTCACCTATGCCCTGTCGGTTCTGCCGACCTTCATCCTGATCGGCTTTCTTGCGTTTTATGCCGGGTTCACCAAGCAGCTCTTTGAAGCGGCAAAGCGGTGGCTCGGCTGGTTGCCGGGCGGCATGGCGGTCGGGACCGTCTTCTCAACCGCGGGCTTTGCGGCGGTATCCGGCGCATCGGTTGCAACTGCGGCCGTGTTCGCGCGCGTCGCCATTCCCGAAATGCTCGCCGCAGGCTACTCCAAGCGCTTGTCGGCAGCGGTGGTTGCTGCGGGCGGCACGCTCGCCTCGCTCATTCCGCCTTCTGCGATCCTGGTGATCTACGCGATCCTGGTGGAGCAATCGGTCGGCAAGCTGCTGATTGCCGGCTTTCTGCCCGGTGTCTTCTCCGCCCTGATCTATGTTGCGATCATCGTTGCGGTCTCCGCCTGGCGGGGCGACGCACCTGCGGTCAAGGGTTTCACCTGGGCCGAGCGGTTCGAGAGCGTTCCCGGAACGCTGCCGATCATCGCCGTGGTCGCGATTATCTTCTGCTCGTTCTTCTTCGGACTGGCCACGCCGACGGAAGCCGGATCGCTGGGCGCGTTCGTGGTTCTGGTCGTTGCCTTCGCCAAGGGCATGAAGGCAAAGCAGCTCGGGCAGGCATTGCACGAGACCGCAAAACTCACGGTGATGATCTTCACGCTGATCTGGGGCGTGCTCGTCTATGTGCGCTTCCTGGGTTTCGCGGGTCTTCCCGATGCCTTCCGGGACTTTATCGTCGGGCTGGAATATTCGCCCTGGATCGTCATGATCTGCATCCTGCTCGCCTATGCCGTCCTCGGCATGTTCATGGACGCAATCGGCATGCTGATCCTGACACTGCCCGTTGTTTACCCGGCGGTGATCGCGCTCAATGGCGGGCAGAGTGTGTCTGCAGCGGACAGCGCGTTCGGCATGTCGGGGGAAGCCTGCGCGATCTGGTTCGGGATCCTTGTCGTCAAGATGGCGGAGCTCTGTCTGATTACACCGCCCATAGGACTGAACTGTTTCGTGGTGTCCGGCGTGCGGCCTGATATCCCGGTTCAGGAAGTCTTCCGCGGCTGTGTCCCGTTCTTTGTTGCTGACGTGCTGACAATCGGCGGCCTTCTGGCCTTCCCGTCGATCATCACGATCCTGCCGTCGCTGATGGGGTGATGTGCAAGGGGATGACCTGCTCAGGATGTCCTGAACGCATCTGTGCAAAAGCAAAACCGCCGCCGGAGGTCTCGCCCCGGCGGCGGTTTTGTCTTTATGGAATTTCCGCGCAGACTCAGTCGAAGATCTGTGCCTTGCTCTGAACAGTGTCAAACCGGTTGGGACCGGGTGTACCGGGAAAGAACCCGTTCACGATGAAGATATAGATGGCATAGAAACTGCCGATGATCGGAACGAAAATGATGAGCAGGTAGAGCGCGGACGAGTCCCGGTCATGACACCGTCTGGCTTCAAGAGACCACTGGCACAGGGTCAAAACCAGGAACAGAAACGTCAGGAAGCCTCCCTGCACGGTGCCGAACGCATATTTGACAAGAACGATATTCGCCTGGTCTTCCGACAGACCTTCCATTTGAGGTCCGGCGGCAAAGACAAACGCAACGATCACGGCAATCAACATGAAAAAGCGGATGAAGCCGATGGTCCAGTATTCCATCCGGCCGATGCGCCCGCTGAAGCTGAACAGGATGGAAAGGAAGCCGCCGAGCGCCTTGCCGACGGAAAAACTGTCGTCGTCGCCGTAAGATCCGCCACCGCCTGCACCGGCATAGGCAGGCATCGCTGCTCCCGTGTAGCTGGACTGCCGGTCACCGAATTGCGGAACGGACTGGTGAACTCCGCGCTTTCCGAATTGTTTGCGCTGCATTTGACTGCCCCGTACAAAAGCTGTTGCAAGATTGCAGTCAAGATATGCGGGACAACTTAAGATAGGGGTAAAGGAAATGGTTAAGCAAACACTAAGCCAAAAGGGAGTAAGTATCGTATTCGGTTTTTTCTTTGGTAATTTTGCGCGATTTCTTTTTTGTATCAAGGTTTTCA
Organism: Pseudomonadota bacterium; assembly: GCA_039179715.1. Classification (GTDB taxonomy): domain Bacteria; phylum Pseudomonadota; class Alphaproteobacteria; order Rhizobiales; family Stappiaceae; genus Roseibium. Next base: position 8,688 of record JBCDEN010000032.1, on the reverse strand, counting down.
GAACAGGTTGCCTTGATCCTCCGGTTTCGTCTTGGCAGGAGAGGATTTATTTGTCTTGGTTTTGGTCTTGCGTGGTGTGGCCGCTTCGCCTTCTCCGTCTGCGATGGCGGTAAGGTTCCCGTCGGCAAGCTCAATGGCAAGCAGGGCGCCCGCGTCGACGGCTGCCGCAGACCGGACCGGTTGCCCGGTTTCGTCGCGCACAACCGCGTAGCCCCGCGCGAGGACATCTTTGTATGACAGTGACTTGAGCAATTTCTGAAGACCGTCGAGCTTCGACTTTTCCTGGGTGACGCGGGCGAGATAGGCGCGGTCGAGCCTTTCCGAGAGGCCGGCCATGCGTTCCTTGCCCAGGGTCGTTTGCTGTGAAAGCCGGGCGGGTGTCAGGCGCGCGGCCTGGGCCTCGAATGCCTGTCTTTTCTGGGAAACGGCCACTGAAAGAGCGCGCTGTTGCCGGCCGCTGGCCTGGTCGAGGTCCTGCCGGGCCTTCGTGCTGAGCCGTGACAGAAGCAGGGGCGAAAGGCGGCTTGCAAGGCCCTCGAACCCGGACCTGTGGTTCCGGGTGCTGACGATGAGGGCACGTTCCAGACCGTTTGCCAGGCTGTCGAATTTCTGCCGGGGCAGTGCGAGCAGGTCCTGCGGCGCGGGCAGGGCCGCACTTGCGGCCCTCAGTTCCGTGCGCCTGCCTGTCACGAAGCGAACCAGGCCGGAATTGAGACGCCTGGACCGGTCGTCGACCATCGCCATCAGCTCGGCCTTGACCGGCACCGCGATTTCGGCGGCTCCCGTCGGCGTCGGCGCGCGCACGTCTGCGGCCAGGTCGATCAGCGTCCAGTCCGTTTCGTGGCCGACGGCGGAAATCAGCGGGATCGCGCTGTCCGACGCAGCCCTGACAACAGCTTCCTCGTTGAAGCCCCACAGATCCTCGATGCTTCCGCCCCCGCGCGCGACGATCAGAACGTCGGGCCGGGGAATGACGCCTCCGACCTCAAGGCTGTTGAAGCCGCGAATACCGTTGGCGACCTCGGCACCGGACGTTTCCCCCTGAACCCGCACCGGCCAGACCAGCACATGCAGCGGAAACCGGTCCGATATCCGGTGCAGTATGTCGCGAATGACAGCGCCGGTCGGAGAGGTCACCACACCGATCACGCGCGGCATCGGCGGCAGCAGCTGCTTGCGTTCCTCCGCGAAAAGGCCCTCCGCCGAAAGTTTCTTCTTCCGCTCTTCCAGAAGCGCCATCAGGGCTCCGGCGCCAGCAGGCTCCAGCGCGTCGATGACCATCTGGTATTTCGACTGTCCTGGGAACGTCGTGATTTTTCCGGTTGCGATCACCTCCAGGCCCTGTTCGGGCTGGATCTTCAGCTTGGAGGCAACACCGCGCCAGATGACGCCGGAAAGGACGGCCCGGTCATCCTTCAGGTCGAGGTAGATGTGCCCGGAGCCCGGTCTTGAGATCCGTCCGAGCTCACCGCGAACGCGCACATAGCCGAATGTGTCTTCCATCGTTCTCTTGATGGAAAACGAGATTTCGGAAACGGAAAACTCGGCAACGTTGGACGGGGTTTCGCTCACGCAGATGATTCCTTTGTTCCTCGTGAAGGTGGCCGTTCGTGCGATGCCGGTCAAGTTGCAGGCGGCCTGCCGGGGGAGGCATCTGGGGATGGCGCCATATGGAGCGGCACATTGCCGGCAGTCCAATCGAAACATGTGCAGTTTGACCCGGGTCCGATCTTCGGCCTTGAAACATTCACATTCGAGGGCCTACTAAAAACGATGGGAAAATATGAATACAGGATGCAGCGGCTATTCTTGCGACATGTCCTTGCCGAAGGCGCGCGGATCGAGGCGGACCGGGGCCAGGCGAACTACCTGCTCAACGTGCTGCGGATGAAGGATGGCGACTACATTCTCGTCTTCAACGGCAATCACGGGGAATGGCTCGCAAAGATCTCCAGCAGCGGCCGCCGCGAATGTGCGTTTCAGGTCATGGAATGCACGCGCGAACAGACTGCGCATAATGATCTGATCTACCTCTTTGCACCGCTCAAGCATGCGCGTCTGGATTATATGGTGCAGAAGGCCGTCGAGATGGGTGTCGGCAGCCTTCAGCCGGTCATGACGCAGCACACGCAGTCGAGTCGCATCAACCTGGAGCGCATGGAGGCGAATGTCATCGAGGCTGCCGAGCAGTGCGGTGTCCTTTCCATCCCCGAAGTCGTCGGACCCCAGTCGCTCAAGGAGGTGCTGGCCGAATGGCCGCACATGCATCCGGACCGGCGTCTGCTGTTCTGCGACGAGGCCGAGGGAAGCCACAATCCTCTGTTGACACTGGCGCAGATGAAAGAGGCGGGACCGCAACCGCTTGCTGTTATAGTGGGTCCCGAAGGCGGGTTCTCCGATGACGAGCGGGCGCAGCTTCGGTCCCTTGACTTCGTGACTGCAATCCCGCTCGGTCCGCGCATTCTGCGGGCGGATACCGCAGCCGTTGCCGCCTTGACGATCATTCAGGCAACGGTGGGTGACTGGAGATAGGACATGGGGCCGGAGATCCGCCCGCCGGAAAAAAGAGCTGAAAACGGCGCTGGCGGGCTGACGGAACATCTGGGCGGGGATATTGCTGACGCGGCAGGGCCGGCCGGGGACGCAAAACCGTTTCGACTGCCGGTCGGCATCGCCCTCGGTCTGGTCTTCTCTATCTCCCTAGTGGTCCTGTGCGGGACCATCATCGCCTTTCTGGCATCTTCTGACCGCAGCATCGCCATTCGGCTTTTGAACGAACAGGCGCGTGCCGTGCTGAGAGGACACGAGGAAATCCTGCAGAATTTCTTCAGCCGTCAGGAACATCTCTTCCAGTCGATTGCAAGCCATGCCAGGCAGTCGGGAACCGCGATGACGCCGTCCGGGCTGGAGCCCTATCTGGAACTTCTTCCCGAGAGTGTGAAGCTTGATCTCGGACGCACGGTGCTGGATCAGGCACCGGCCGACCAGTTGCCGGAGGCCAGCTGGTCCGGGTTCAAATACAGGGAGGGTTTCGCGACCGCAGTCAGGGAACTGGAAATAGATCTCGGAAACGGCCAGATCCTGCTCGGATACTTCCCGCAAACGGTGTTCGCCCGGCTGGCGCGGGAGATGTCCTTGGACGATCGTCAGCGGAATTTTCTCCTTCAAGGTCAGCACACGGCGATCGCCGTTGATGGTGTCCCGGAAGAACGGTTCTCAGCAACGCCGGGAGCTGTCCTCCCGGATCTGTCAAGCCTGAGCGACACACCGCTTCGCCTGCTCTGGCAGGACAATCTGAGCGGCCGCGCACTTGGTGGCGGGATCGAGGCCAGGCTGTTTCCGGCCGACGGGGGCATGTATACCGCGATCTACACCGAGGTGCCGAGCGGTCCGGCCAGTGGGTGGATCATCGGTACGCTCTACCGCGCGGACGAGTTCGGCGCGGTTCTTGATCAGACCTGGATCGTGCTTTACGTGGCCCTTGGCGCGTTGATTGTCGGCGCGGTTCTATCCTTCCTGGTGGGGCGCATGCTCGGGCGGCCCCTGACGCGGCTGGCAATGTCGGCCGCCGAGCTGCGCCAGCTCAATTTCGATCAGGCAGAGCGTTTGCCGCGGTCCCGTCTGGTTGAACTCGACGACGTCAACCAGGCTTTCAATGGGTCGGTCGGCGCGTTGAACGCCTTTGCGAAATATGTTCCCCGGCAGCTTGTCTCGCGTCTGATCGAAGAAGGCATGACCAGCTCGCGCAATATCGAGCTGCGCGAGATGACGATCGTCTTCGCCGACCTTGCCGGATTTACCGGAAAGGCGTCCCACCTGACACCCGAGGAAACCGCCATCTATCTGAACACCTATTTCGAGACGGTTTCGCGGGCGATTGCCGAATGCGATGGAACCATTGACAAGTTTCTGGGAGACGGTGTCATGGCGTTCTGGGGTGCACCCTCCGACCAGCCGGACCACGCCGCGATGGCCATCCGCGCCGTTGAAGCGCTGGCTGCGCGGATCAATGCGGCCGATGGCAGCGAAATGCAGGTGAGAATTGGCGTGCACACCGGCAAGGTGGTCGTGGGCGATATCGGAACGACCGCGCGCATGAACTACACGGTGATCGGAGATGCGGTCAATGTCGCCGCCCGGCTGCAGGAATACGGCAAGCAGGTCGATCCGCAGGCGCGGGTGATCGCGCTGGCAAGTGCCGAGACGGTGTCGCAGATACCGGAGGGATATGCCGGTCTGAGCCTTGGCAAGGTAAAGCTGCGCGGCCGGGACGAACCGCTGACCGTGTTCAGAATCGCGTGATGGCACCGGGATCGGGTTTCATTGCTTGCATTCTTCTTGCAAGCCTCCTAAATCACCCAAGCCCGAGGCCGTTTAGCGAAAAACGCGCCGGATCAATGCGGTATCAAGGTCGTTTCCGAAATCTTCCCGGATAACCGCACAGACATTTAGGACGGTCTCATGGCCCGCGATACGGTCGATACCACGCCGATTGAAACTGTTGCTGATCTGGCAGCAACACTCGAGGCGGGATCTAAACCGGAAGCCAGCTTCCGAATTGGTACCGAGCACGAGAAATTCGGTTTTTGCCTGAAGCAGCTTTCGCCCATTCCCTATGAGGGGGCAAATGGTGTCGAGGCGGTTCTGGAAGGCATGGAACGGCTGCTCGGCTGGGAGCGTATCGAGGATGCCGGCAAGATCATCGGTCTTGCGGACAACGAGGGCGGCGGCGCGATCTCCATTGAACCCGGCGGTCAGTTCGAACTGTCCGGCGCACCGCTTGAAACGCTTCACCAGACCTGCCGCGAAGCCAATCAGCACCTGGCACATGTCCGGCAGATCGCTGAACCCATGGGTGTCGGGTTTCTCGGCATTGGCATGACACCGACATGGACACGCGAAGACGTGTCGCGCATGCCCAAGTCGCGCTACGACATCATGACCAATTACATGCCGAAGGTCGGCTCGCTCGGCCTCGACATGATGTACCGGACCTCGACGATCCAGGTGAATCTCGATTTCTCGTCCGAGGCCGACATGGTGCACAAGATGCGCATCGGCCTTGCCTTGCAGCCGATCGCCACGGCGATGTTTGCCAATTCCCCGTTCACGGACGGCCGCCCGAACGGCTTCAAGTCCTTCCGTGCGCAAATCTGGACCGATACCGACCGGGACCGGACCGGCGACATGCCTTTTGCATTCGAAGACGGTTTCGGTTTCGAGCGCTATGTCGAATGGGCGCTCGATATCCCGATGTATTTCGTCAAACGCGGCACGACCTACTATGACGTCACCGATACGACCTTCCGCCAGTTCATGAACGGCGCTCTTGAGGGCCGCGTTCCCGACGCGACACCGAGCCTCGGTGACTGGAACAATCACCTGTCGACACTGTTCCCGGATGTCAGGCTGAAGAAATACATCGAGATGCGCGGCGCGGACGGTGGTCCCTGGCGCCGGATCTGCGCGCTTCCGGCGCTCTGGGTCGGACTTCTCTATGACAATGGCGTGCTCGATCAGGCCTGGGAACTGGTCCGCGACTGGACTCAGGAAGAACGCGCAGCCTTGCGCGCCGGTGTTCCGAAGACCGCGCTTCACACGCCATTCCGCAATGGCACGGTTCTCGATGTTGCCAAGGACGTTCTGGCGTTGTCGCAGGAAGGCCTGAAGCGGCGCAACCGCCTGAGCGACGGCGATCTCGACGAGCGGGTCCACCTGGCGCCGTTGGAAGAAGGTCTGGCCGCCGGCATGTGCCCCGCCGACATCCTGCTGCAGCGCTACGAGGGTTCCTGGAACGGCGACATCACTCAGGTTTTCCGCGAATACGCCTATTGAACCGGCGCGTGAAAACTGTTCGTACAAACGCTTGTGCGAAAGGCATCAATTGACCTGACGCTCCCAACAGGTCACTCTTTACCCGGATGGTCTTATGTCTCGAGGCCTTGTCCGGGTTCGAGGGGAGCAATGCCATGATTGGCAGCGATATGGGGATGCCTCCATTTGACGTTTTTTCCTTGTCCGAGGATGTCAGGGAGCGCTTTGGCTGGTCGAATGACGACCTGAGCAAGGTGATGGAACAGCTCCTGCCGGCTGCCTTGAACGGCTTCCGGTATTTTGGCAGCACCGTTCCCGGTTTCGCCGAGTTTCCCGGCGCGCCCTCGTCATTCGGCATCGGCGATGCGTCGCCTTTTTCCAGCTTCATGCAAAATGCTTCAGGGACGGCGCTCACCCCGTTCTTCGGCCCGGAGGCGGTGCAAAACGCGCTTGCAGCGCAGATTTCGGGCCTGACCGGTCTTCAAAGCGATGCGATACAGGAAATGATGCCCGTTGCAGCTACCCTTGCGATTGGGCAGGTGGCGCGGCCATTCCTGCAAGGGGAAGCCCGTAACCTCCTCGACGCCTATCTGCGCGGGTTTGCCCGCGGGCGACCGAAGCCTCAGCCGACACCGGTCGATTACATGCAGGGCTATGCTGACGCGATGACCGCGTTTTGGGGATCTTTCCTGCAACCGGCAAGCGTTGTCAGCGAACCGGCCGAACCTGCCCGGGAACCGGAGCCGGAAGATGATTTTCCCGAAGAAGATGAAGACGCACCGGAAGAGCAGGCATCGGAATTCGACGAGATGGTTTCGAGCTGGATGGCTGCCGGCCGCGATTTCCAGTCGAACCAGTTCAGGGCGTTTGACAGCTTCTTTGAAAAAGCGGCGCGCGACCTCGACGAGGACAAATAAAAAAAGACCCGCCGGGGGCGGGTCAGTTTTCGTCAGCAAGGCTTGCCGACAGGGGCTGCAAATTCTGGGACGCAGTGAAACCTCAGGCGGCAATCTGTCCTGTTTTGCCCTTGTGTCCTTCGATCAGGGTCAGGGGCTGCCTGTTCACAACGCCATTGGCCGCGCTGAGAGTGAAAGCGCCGCCGAATGTGCTTGTGTTGCTCAAAACAGATGTCGGGTCTCGGTAGAACGGTTCGGCCAAGGCGCGTCGAACGTCGCTCCGCGTCAGGCCAATGTCCTTGAGTTGTTCGTCGGACCAGTGTGTGAGTTCGCTCACATGGCGCCGGTTGGTAAACACACGCCATGCACGGGCAGCCATCTGCCCGAGAAGAGCGACGAAGGGGATGCTTGCGATATGCGTCATGGCAAAAGTCTCCTGTGAGCGGCCGACGGAAGTGTCGGCAGCCTGTTCCGCGCCAGTCGTGGCGGTCATTGTTTGAGGAACACTCTGAAGATGCCTATTCTTCTCATATAAATCCAACGAATGTTTGTGATGGAATAGATCAGAAACTGTGATGTGAGCGATTTTCGCAGGAATCTGGCCGCACGGTGAGGTGCGGGAGAATAATCATTTCACCTTTGAATGAGTGTCATGATAAACATGACGATCTCTTATCATTGGGGCGCAGATGCTCGATCTTGATCAGCTAAGGACATTCGTCGCGATTGCGGAAAGCGGCAGCTTCACCAGGGCCGCGGAAAATGTGCACAAGACCCAGTCTGCCGTTTCGATGCAGATGCGGCGGCTGGAGGAACGGATCGGCAAACCCCTGTTCGTCCGCGTCGGGCGGCAATCCCGGCTGACGGAGCACGGTGAACGCCTGCTGCACTATGCGCGGCGCTTGGTTCAACTGAACGACGAAACGCTGGCGGCGTTCGATGATACTGAACTCGCAGGCCTCGTGCGCCTCGGAACCCCCGACGACTACGCGGACCGGTTTCTGCCTGAAATCCTGGCGCGGTTTTCAAGGTCCAATCCCAAGGCCGAGGTAAGCGTCGTCTGTGCGCCGACCCCCAATCTGGCCGACATGATTGCCGAGGGCGAACTGGATGTGGCCATCATCACCCATGTCCAGAAAAAGGGGCACAAACATGTCGATCTCGTCCGGCGCGAACCGCTGCTGTGGGTTGCCTCCGCGCGCCACGCGATTGAAAACGAATCGCCGCTTCCGCTTGCGCTCGGGCGCGCGACCTGTGACTGGCGCAAGGCTGCGGTCAATGCGCTCGGCGACCAGATGCGCGAACACCGCCTCTTGTATTCGAGCTGGAACTCCACGGCGGTCGGGGCCGCCGTTCTGGCAGGTCTCGCCATTTCCGTGCTGCCGGAAAGCGCCTTGCGCTCCGGCATGCGCGTGCTGACGGAAGCCGACGGGTTTCCGAAACTGCCGGATTGCGAGATCGGCATCATGCGCTCCTGGCACAACAGTTCGCGCGTGACCGATGCCCTGGTGGAGCATATCGTATCCTCGCTCGACAATCTTTCCGTGCCTCAGGCAGCTGAGTAAGTAATTTGTAAAAATATGATTTAATTCAGCAACTTGAATAGACTTGATGTTGCGTATCAAGCTCAATTAGTGTTTGTAATGTAAGAAATTTTGATGTATCTTCGCCAAATCAATTCGAATCTCAAATCATCCGCTTGATATGTGGTTGAATCGCGGAGTATTCCGATGAATCACGCGTTGGACATTGATCAGCTCCGCACGTTTTTAGCGATCGCCGAGCTGGGCAGCTTTACCAAGGCTGGCGAAGCGGTGCACAAGACACAATCTGCCGTATCGATGCAGATGAGGCGCCTGGAAGAGCGGGTTGGGCAGCCGATTTTCATCAAGGATGTACGCCAGTCACGCCTGACTGAAGACGGTCAGCGCCTGGTCGAGTTTGCGCGACGCATGATTCTGCTGAATGACGAAACCCT
>JBCDEN010000790.1:0-2053 GCA_039179715.1 Pseudomonadota bacterium | reverse complement strand
GGCGGGTGACCCTGTTTTTCCTGGAGGTCCAGAAGCGCCTCGCCCTCCAGTTCATCGCGATCCTGGGCGGCATGACGACGCTGATCGGATCTTCAACCAACCTCCTGGTGGCCAACTACGCGGCGCAGTCGTCCGACCTGCAGCTGAGCATTTTCAGTTTCACGCCGATCGGCCTGATCGTTGCGGGTGTCGGGTCCCTCTACGTCTTTTTTGTCATGCCGCACCTGATGACAGCCCGCAAGACAATGGCGGAAGAGTTCCAGGCAACATCGGGCAAGCAGTTCATCGCACAGATTGAAATCACCTACGGACATCCGCTTGTCGGAGTCGAGGCGGTTTCCGGCATGTTTCCCAAGCTCAAGGACATGACGGTCCGCCTTGTGCAACGCGGGCAGGAACCGCTGCTGCCGCCCTTCGAGAACGTGGTTTTGGCCCCGGGCGATACGGTGATTGTCGCGGCTACCAGAAATGCGCTTGCAAACGCGCTTGCGCGCCGGCAACCGCTCATGGAGGCGGACACGGAGCAGTCCAACCCCGGACGGGACCAGCAGGCTGCTCAGCCCGGTTCGATCAGCCTGGCAGAAGTGGTCGTCGCCCCGGCGTCGAGACTGATGGGCCGGACGCTGCCGCAGTCCGGCTTCTATGCCGATACCGGATGCCTGGTCATGGGCATCCAAAGACGCAGCCGGATGCCCCGGATGGCGATGAACGATATCCGCCTCGAAGCTGGTGACGTGCTGCTTGTTGCCGGAAGCGAAGAGGAAATCGCACGTTTGCGCGGCAATCGGGATGTGCTTTTGCTCGACTGGTCTACGGCCGAGGTTCCGCGACGCCGGTACGCGCCAAGGGCCCTTGCGATCTTTGCCTGCGTCGTCGCGCTGGCAGCGTCCGGTCTGGTTCCGATCGTCTCGGCGGCAATCGGCGGAACTTTCGCGATGATCGCGACAGGCTGCCTCAACATCCGCCAGGCCATGCGCGCGATCGACAGCCGGATTTTCATGCTGGTCGGCGCCTCGCTGGCGGCTGCTGTCGCGCTCGAGGCAACAGGCGGCGCAACGGCAATTGCCTCAGCGCTCGTTTATGTGCTGCAAGGGGCCTCCGCCCCCGTCATTCTCTCTGCCCTGTTCTTCCTCGTCATGGTGCTGACGAACTTTCTCTCCAACAATGCCGCAGCGGTGCTCTTCACGCCGATCGCCATCAACCTGGCCAACCAGATCGGCCAGCCTCCGGAAGCTTTTGTCGTTTGCCTGATCATCGCGGCAAACACATCCTTTGCGACACCGATCGGCTATCAGACCAACCTGATCGTGATGGGCCCCGGCCATTACCGGTTCATCGATTTCATCCGCGCAGGTGTTCCACTGGCGCTCATTTTATGGTTGACCTTCTCGTTGGTCGCGCCATGGTACTATGGACTGTGAGCAACGCATTGAGGTATCGCGGGACAACAAGGTGACAAGACACCCGACAGATCATCCGCAGTTCTATCTGACGGCGCCTGCGCCCTGCCCCTACCTGGAGGGAAAGCACGAGCGAAAGGTGTTCACCCATCTCGTGGGACATGGTGCACCCGCACTCAATGAAGTGCTGACACAAGGCGGCTTTCGCCGCAGCCAGAACATTGCCTATCGCCCGGCCTGCGAACAGTGCCAGTCCTGCATATCCGTGCGCGTGCGCGTGAACGACTTCAAGTGGAGCAAATCACTCAAGCGGGTCTGGAAATCCGGCGCGAACATTATCGGCGCACGCCTGCCGGCCAGCCCGTCGGCGGAACAGTACGATCTCTTCCGGGACTATCTGCAGGAACGTCACGAAGATGGCGGCATGACGGAAATGAGCGTGCTCGACTACGCGATGATGGTCGAGGACACGCATGTTGAGACCCTGGTCCTTGAATACCGGCAGCGCGGGCCGGACAGCTTCGTCACCGGAGCCGGCGACGGCCCGCTGCTCGGCGTCGCATTGAGCGATCAACTCTCCGACGGATTGTCGATGGTGTACTCGTTTTACGATCCCAGCTACACCGAAACAGCGCTCGGCACCTACATGATCC